>CAMCIE010000021.1 GCA_945874815.1 uncultured Bacteroidales bacterium | reverse complement strand
GCAATAGCAGCATTTGCATTGATATTGGTGATATACGGTCTCTTCCTGGCCATCAGGCTTTTGCGGACATATTCAAAGGCAATTAAAATGTTTGCGGACACCCATTCGGATGATATTGGCTCATATATCAGATGGATGTCCGTATTTACATACTGGGCAATCGGCTTCGGGATAAGCTGCGGTCTGCTTACCTTCCTTCCGGACAAATACGTATTTATATGGATATTGTCAGCGGCTCCTTTTTATATCTATCTGTTTTGTTGCTACCAGAATTATTGCTTTTTCTATGAAAGAGTCGAGGACGCCTTCATGGAAGATATGCAAACAGAGGAGGAAGAGAAGAACAAGACCGTCAATGACACCATGATAAAAGACGCTCCCGTCTATCATACGAATATAGAGCGCCGCATTGGTGAATGGATCAAAAGTGAAGGTTACCGCAAACCCGGGCTCACCCTAAACGAGTTGTCGCAGCAATTGTGTACCAACAGGACCTACCTGTCGGAATACATCAACAACGTCTATAAGAAGAGTTTCCGGGACTGGATCACGGACTTCAGAATCGAATATGCAAAAAATCTGATGATGGGGAATCCCCATATCAAGATTCAGGACATATCCGATTCCTCAGGTTTTCTTTCCGTCAGCCATTTCTCCAGGACATTCAGCGAGAAGGAAGGCTGTTCACCAATGCGTTGGCGCAAGAAAATTATTAATCAGGAAGGGTGATGACAAGGCCGGCCTTGAGGCAGCGGATGACGGCCGAATTGAAACCGGCGTGGTCAAGTTCGTTCAGTCCGCGGATAGTAAGGCCTCCCGGAGTCGTAACCTTGTCGATACCCACGGCAGGGTGCATGTTCTTGCCCTCAAGAACAGCCACGGCACCTTTCATGGTCTGCATCGCAATCTCCTGAGCCTCCTTGGGATAAAGTCCCATCTCCACGCCGCCTTCCATCATGGCATGAATAAAACGCATGACATAGGCAATGCCGCAGCCGGAGAGCATATTGCCTGCCGCCACCTCCTTTTCTTTGCAGACCTTGACCTTGCCAACCTCGAGAAGCAAATCCCTGGCAATGGATGTGTCTTCAGCCGAAAATCCCCCCTCAGGAGCAAGATAAGTCATTGCCTCGCCATATTCAGCAGCTATGTTTGGCATTATGTAGCAGACCTTTGCAGTTTCACAGCCCAGGAACTCGCGCAGGGAATCAAAGAAAATATTGGCCGCCACAGAGAGGATGATCTGGCGGGAAAAATCAAGGTTTCCGGCAATCTGCCTGCACACATCCTCAATCAGCCACGGCTTGACCGCAAGTACGACCACATCAGCCCCCCTTACAGCCTCCCGATTGTCAGTGGAAGTGCAGATGTTGTCCACTCCGGCAAAACGTGAAAGAGTCTGCTCCGTCCTTGCCGTAACTGTAATCTCGTTATTACCACTTTTCGCCCATCCGATGGCGAGAGCACCGCCCATATTGCCTGCTCCGATTATTGTAATCTTCATTATATCAAAAATTTACATTCAACATACAGGTCAGTCCGACCTGAGAACAAATTTATGAATTATTTACTATACAACAAAATGGACTTTCTTTGTTGCAAGAAATGAAGCCTATAACGAGCAGAAGGAAATGTAAAAATTTTTGATAGTATGAAAATGTATCCTGTGCCGGCTATTTTCCTGGTTTGTGCCGCATCAGCCTTTGTTTTGTTCCAGAGGGCTGAGTGAAGGGAGACTTATGCCGAAACGGACTGATAGTATCCTTATAAGTATCACGGACAGGGCGGCTATCACCTGAGTGAGCACATGCCCGCAGCCGAGCCACAGGCAGCAATAGTAAACCACACCTCCCAGCACACATGCGACGGCATAAATATCCTTACGGAAAATCAGCGGAACTTCATTGATGAAAATATCGCGGAACATACCTCCTGCCGCTCCTGTGATGGAGCCCATGATGATATTCACCCACATCGGGAAACCGGCATCAAGACTTTTTTCCACCCCGACGACGGTGAAAAGACCTATACCGATGGCATCGAAGATGAAGAAGGTGTTGTCCAGACGTACCAGCTTGTTCCTGAAGAGGATAACGAATATCAGGGCTATTGCAGTGATTATCACATAAGATGGCTGGTTCATCCAGAATGGGGTTATCCCGAGCAGGACATCCCTCAAGGTACCTCCTCCGATGGCGGTCACAAAGCCCACGACATAGGCACCGAAGATATCAAAATTCTTCGCTGCGGCAAGCCTGATTCCGCTTATGGCGAATGCGAATGTACCTATATAATCAAGAATGGTTACAAAATCCATGGTCGAAAAATTGAGCCTGCAAAGATAGAAATAGTATTCGATTGTTGAAGTAAAATTCATATATTTGAAGGTTCGTATGATTTTTAAACAATGGTTCCGCACTCGCGAAACTTGAGAAATTTGAGAAATTGAGAGGTTATGGACAGATTCGAAGAACTCTTTCCTCGGTTTGACGAGAATGGAATTGCGCTGATAAAAGCCGCCTATTCCATTGCAGAAGAAGCCCTTGCAGGCCGCGTTCGCGGCAATGGGCATCCTTTCATCGAACACCCTGACGGTGTTGCGAAGATTGCTTATGACGAAATCGGTCTCCCTGCAGAATGCATCGCAGCTGTTTACTTGCATGAGGCGTCGCGCTTCAGTGAGGATGGCTGTGACATGTCCGGATGGCAGTTTGGTCAGGATGTCATGACAATGGTTGACGGACTGAACAAGATTTCCACCATAAAGCCCAAGGATACAAGACTCGAAGCAGAAAACTATAAAAAGCTTATCGTTTCCTATTCAAAGGATCCGCGTGTGACCGTGCTGAAGATTGCAGACAGGCTTGAAGTCATGCGTTCCCTCGACATGTTCCCGAAACTGTCCAGGGAAAGGAAAATCCTTGAGACCATGATGCTGTACATACCTCTTGCCCACCAGCTGGGACTGTACAATATCAAGAGTGAAATGGAGGACATATATTTCAGATATGCCGACCCGGAACAATACAGGGCAATCACCAACAAGCTCAAAAGTACAGAGGGAGACAGACAGAAACTGATGGTGCAGTTCATCGAGCCCCTCAAGCAGAAACTTTTGGATGAAGGCATACAATACAAGCTGAAAATAAGAACGAAGACAGCCCTATCCATCTACAAGAAGATGCAGAAACAGAAGGTGCCGTTCGAAGGTGTCTTCGATGTGTTTGCCATCCGCTTCATCATTGACTGTGAGGAGGACAGGGAGACCGAGCATGCCCTCTGCTGGAAGGTATTCTCCTATGTGACAGAAGAATATGAATCAGATACCAAACGTCTGCGTGACTGGATATCCAATCCGAAGCCAAACGGATATGAGTCCCTGCACATAACTGTAAAAAACAAGGAAGGAAGCTTCCTCGAAGTGCAGATAAGGACTAAAAGGATGGATGACATGGCAGAAAACGGCCTTGCCTCACACTGGTCATACAAAGGAATACGCCATGAAGCCACGCTCGACAAATGGCTTACTGCCGTGCGCCGCGCCCTTGAACATCCTATAGGGTCCGAGGAAGATCCGATGGCCTCATATTATGAGGAGGATATACTCGCCCTTCCTTCTAAAGAGGTGTTTGTGTTCACCCCTTCAGGAGAGCTACGCAAACTTCCCGAAGGAGCAACCGTGCTGGATTTTGCATTTGACATCCACAGCAACCTGGGAGTAAAATGCACAGGAGGCAAGGTGAACGGCAAGGCTGTACCTATAAAGGAAAAGCTCAAAACCGGAGATGTGGTGGAAATCATGTCCGGCAAGAACCAGAAGCCATCGTCAGACTGGCTCAATTTCGTCGTGACGACAAAGGCCCGCAACAAGATCCGACAGAAGCTAAGCGAGGCAGAATTCCAAAAGGCAGCCGATGGCAAGGAACTGTTGTCCAGAAGGTTGAAGAACTGGAAAATGGAGCTTGACGACGAGACTATGGCTGTCATCCTGAAGAAGTACCAGTACAAGACCGTGAATTCGTTCTATGCTGCCATAGGAGCGGGAGAGGTTGACGTGGCAGATGTAAAGACATGGATACTTGAAATAAGAAGCACCGAGCCTCAGGCCGAAACCCCGGAACCGGAGAAGAAAACCCGTGGCGTGTCTTCCAACCCTAAAGGCGGGGATGACATTCTGGTAATCGATGCGAAGAATGTACGTGGAATGGACTACCGTATGGCCAAATGCTGCAATCCTGTTTTCGGAGATGATGTTTTCGGATTCGTCACAAGGACTGAAGGCATCAAGATTCACAGGATTTCATGCCCAAATGCTGCAAGGCTCATAGAAAAATATCCATACAGGCTTCAGAAAGTCAGATGGAGCGACAATCCTTCCAACGGCAATTTCCAGACCGGACTCCGTGTCATTGCTGCCAAGGAAGCATCAGTCATCAATGAAATCATGGATATCGTCAACACATTCAGGGCATCGATAAGGCAATTTTCGGTGACAGAAAATGACAGAAACGGAACATACGACATAATGATGAAGATTGCGGTGCCGAGCAACCTTGAGCTTGACAAAGTTATCTCACAGATGAAAAATCTCAGGAACATTTTGAAAATATCACGATCATGATTGAAGAATTTGATTTGGAAGAAAGGGTCCGGAAAGCGGGCCTGCTGTTCAAGGAAGGCGGGTACAATTGCTGTCAGGCAGTGGTACTGGCCTATTGTGACCTCTTCGGTCTGGATGAAAAGACTGCGGCCAGCCTGTCATCCGGCTTTGGAGGCGGAATGGGAAGGATGAGAGAAGTCTGCGGCAGTGTCAGCGGAATGGTAATGCTGAGCGGCATGCTTTCTCCTGCAGACAATCCTGCCGACAAGGCCGGAAGGACGGCAAATTATGCTTTAGTTCAAGAAGTTGCAGGTGAATTCAGACGTATCAACGGTTCAATCATCTGCCGTGAACTGCTTGGACTCGACAAAAAGCCCGCGGAAGGACAAGCCACGGTCGAAAGCCCTGTCCCGTCAGACAGGACAGCTGAATACTACAAGAAACGCCCATGCGAAGAACTTGTCAGAATATCGGCAAGAATAATTGGTGAAAGAATAAATGCTTGTTTCATGCTCGGACAATGAAACAAGTACATTGGGGAGAATACGGATTCAGGGATTCATTCTCTCTCAGGGATAAATGGTTTGCGGACTCATACATCGCGATTGATGAGGGACCGATTGCAGTAATGATGGAGAATTACAGGACAGGACTGCTCTGGGATTGCTTCATGAAAAACGAAGATGTCAGGAAAGGACTTGACAAACTGGGATTTACATATTGAAAACAACATAAACATCAATAATACTGAATATGACAAAACATCTGTTGCCAATTGTTGCAGGCATAGCAGCCGCAATTCTGCCATCGTGCTCGGGTAATACTTCCAGCGGCGATGCAGAAATGGACCGTTTCGTTTCTTCTCTTATGAAACAAATGACGGTCGAGGAGAAAATCGGTCAGTTGAACCTTCCTGTAGCCGGAACCATCACCACAGGAGAGGGTGTCAGCCTCAATGTGGAGGAAAGAATACAGAATGGTGAAGTCGGAGGACTTTTCAATGTCAAGGGAGCTGCAGAAATCCGCAGATACCAGAAAATTGCAGTTGAGTCCTCAAGACTCGGTATTCCTATGATTTTCGGAATGGATGTGATCCATGGATATGAGACAGTGTTCCCAATTCCCCTTGGTCTTTCCTGCAGCTGGGATATGGATGCAGTGGAAGAATCGGCTCATATCGCTGCAGTCGAGGCCGGTTCCGATGGTATCGCATGGACATTCAGCCCAATGGTTGACCTTGGAAGGGATCCCCGTTGGGGCAGGGTGAGCGAAGGAAACGGAGAAGATCCGTACCTGAATGCACGTATCGCCGAGGCAATGGTTTACGGTTATCAGGGCCGTCCGGGAGCACAGTTCCGGAAAGATGACCAGATTATGGCCTGCGTGAAACATTTTGCCCTCTATGGCGCTGCTGAGGCCGGTCGTGACTACAATACCGTGGATATGAGCCACCAGAGAATGTACAATGAATATTTCTGTGGTTACAAAGCTGCTGCCGATGCCGGTGCCGGAAGTTTCATGACATCATTCAATGTCGTTGATGACGTACCTGCATCTGTGAACAGATGGCTGATGACCGATGTCCTGCGTGAGCAATGGGGCTGGAACGGATTTGTTGTCACCGACTACACTGCTATCGTTGAATGTATCGAACATGGAGTCGGTGATTATCATGAAGTTGCAGTGAAGTCCCTGCATGCAGGAGTTGACATGGACATGGTAGGTGAGGCATTCCTTACCCAGACAAAAGCGGCAATTGAGGCCGGAGAACTGAAGATGTCGGAGCTTGACCAGGCTTGCAGAAGAATCCTTGAGGCTAAATATAAACTTGGTCTTTTCGATGACCCTTACAAATTCTGCCGTGAGGAGAAAGCTGCCGAGGTGATCTACTGCAAGGAACACAGAGAAGCGGCAAGAAGGATCTCATCCGAGTCCTATGTTCTTTTGAAAAATGAAGGAGTGCTTCCACTCAAGCGCAAAGGAACCATCGCACTGGTAGGACCTCTTGCAAATACAGCAGCGAATATGCCTGGAACATGGAGCGTTGCAGCCCGCCACTCAGAGTACCCTACCCTTCTTCAGGGTATGAAGGCCGTTGCCGGTGACAATGTCAATATTCTTTACGCAAAGGGTTCCAACCTGACTTCCGATCCGTATCTCGAGGCGAACAGCACAATGTTCGGCCGTGAACTGGGAAGGGACAACCGTACTGAAGCACAGTTGCTCAATGAAGCTTTGAGCGTGGCAAGCCGTGCAGATGTCATAGTAGCTGCTCTTGGTGAGTCTTCAGAGATGTCAGGTGAATGTTCATCAAGAAGTGATATCAGCATTCCGGACGTACAGCAGAGGCTTTTGAAGGCGCTTCTGGGGACCGGAAAGCCTGTTGTTCTGGTTCTTTTTGACGGAAGAGCACTTGCAATCGACTGGGAAAGCCGCAATGTTCCTGCAATCCTGAATGTATGGTTCGGAGGAAGTGAGGCAGGTTACTCAATTGCAGACGTTCTATTCGGAGATGTGAATCCTTCGGGTAAACTTACCATGACCTTCCCTAAAAATGTCGGCCAGGTTCCGATTTATTATGCCAACAAGAATACCGGAAGGCCTCTGGGCAAACCATCCGACCCGGAGCATTGGTTCACAAAATTCCGCTCGAACTATCTTGATGTAAGCAACGACCCAGTCTATCCGTTCGGATATGGCCTTTCATATACAAGTTACAGCTATTCTCCGGTCAAGCTTTCTGCTGACAAGATGAAGGCAGATGGCAGCATCATTGCATCCGTGGATGTCACTAATACCGGAGCCGTTGAAGGAAAAGAAGTTGTCCAGATGTATATCAAGGATGTAAAGGCTTCTTCCTCAAGGCCAGTAAGAGAGCTCAAAGGCTTTGACAAGATAAGTCTGAAACCTGGCGAGACCCGGACTGTCAGCTTCGAAATCACATCTGAAGCCCTGTCATTCTGGAACCAGCAGATGGAATATGTTTGCGAGCCTGGTGAGTTCATCGTTTTCATCGGACCAGACTCGACAACTGAGAATGCCGCATCATTCTTACTTGACTGAAGTATCCGGAATTGTATAAAAGGGGCTGGCTGACAAGTCAGCCCCTTTTTATTTAATTTCAGTTAAGAAAGGATAAAAAATGCGAAAGTTCTTTGAAAGACGATTCAAAGGACTTACCTTTGTCAGTCACAAAATGAAAAAAAAGAAAACTATTTGTTAACAACTGAAATAATGGATACAAGCCACGCTCACAAAGCACACCCATGGCATGGAATCAGCCTGGGAAACAAGGTCCCCGATGAAGTCAGGGCATTCATCGAAATAGTCCCTACGGACACTGTGAAATATGAGGTTGACAAAGAGTCAGGCTATCTGTCACTTGACCGTCCGCAGAAATTCTCCAACATCGTTCCTTCGCTTTATGGATTTCTTCCGAAAACATACTGCGGTCCTAAGATGGCGGAACTCACCAACAAGGCTCTGGTGAGAACAGATGTTGAGGGAGACGGCGACCCTTTGGATATTTGCGTACTGACAGAGAAAGACGTTACACACGGTGACGTAATCGTAAAAGCACGTCCAATCGGCGGACTGAGGCTTTTGGACCACAATCAGGCAGATGACAAGATCATAGCAGTCCTCCAGCATGATGCCGTATATGGCCATCTTACTGACATTGAACAAGTTCCGATGGACATCATCCGTCGTCTCATCCACTATTTCAGCACATACAAAGATATTCCGGGAGAGCACACCAACCGTATGCAATTCATAAGCATATACGGACCGGAAGTCGCAAAAGACGTCATCTGCCGCTCCATGGAAGACTATCAGGACTACATTGCCAGCAAATAGTTCAGGGCTTGCGGAGCAGGTCTTGAGTTTTGCAAGCTATTGCAGCAGAGAGACATAGCGTTCCAATATCGTCCCTTTTCTGTCTGTAATGACAATGTAAGGCAAAGAAGAGAGATCGAACGAATCAAAAAGTTCGGATGACAAATCCGGTCTGGACTGTGAAATCTCATCCATGTTGACCAACAGGACTGTTGTTCTGCGGGCCGCTTTACGGAGCGTCCTGTCGGATGACAGTCCTTGTGATATCATTTCGTTTGCGGCAGCCTTCTCAGCCTTGCAGACAGAACAGCCCTCAGTGAAGAAGATGATGATATTGTTGTCTCCGCGAAGACTCCTGAGGTTTCTTTCCACCCTGCAGGAGCGCTTCCAGGTCTGAAGCTGCGCAGGAACAACAATGTCAGCAATGGCGCTGCCCGGGACGGATCTCGACAAAAGGTCATTCATCATGCCTGCCAGACCGAGCACCTTCAGACTATCATCTGAAGATTTCCAAATTTCATCACGCGAGATTATATAATTGTCAATCAGGTATTTCATACCTTCCCTTGCTCCCTGTGAAGGATTGGAAGCAAGACAATAAAGCAAGTCTCCCGACATCTGACGGAACGACAAGGTATCACCTTTGGGGAGAGTGGTTTCAGCAATCTTATCAGCAAAATAACGGACTTGTTCTTCAGAAGGTCTCGCCAAGTCTGATTCTGTCCCGCCCAAAGCAAGGTTCAACATATCCATGGCCTGGTCGCTGCCATATTCAAGTTCCCTGTCATCAAAGATGCCGTGAAGCATGAAGGCCAGCGACCTGGCATCAAGCCCGCGTCCAAGGATGGTGCCGTCGGGAGCCACAAGAAAAAGACGCGGAGTCTGGATGACACCATAAAGCCTCTGGAAATCAGAGTCTCCGGCCGGGTCCCAAAGATGTCTCACCTGAGCAGACACAGGCTCCATCTCAAACTTTTCATCCACATAGTTCTTCCATGCCAGACTGTCAGTTCCGCAATAGATTGCATGGAACTCAACGGGATAATCTTCATTTTCAAACAGACTCCGAAGCAAGATTGTCTCTATCTTGCATTTCGAACAGCTTGCATCATAAAAGAAAAGCACTCTCAAATGCTGCGGGCACTCCCCTTCTTCGAACAGGCTAACCATTGAGCCATCCATATCATACAGGTCCAGATGGGGTGCCTTGCATCCGATCAGGGAATTTCTGTTGAAATCGGCATATATCCTGGCATCCATTTTTTCGATTTCATCGTGGAAGTCAATCTTTCCGTTGAAAAACCAAGAATCCAGGATATGAATCGCCACAGACTCCGCCCCCATCAGACGTGAACTTCTCCAGCGATTGTAAAGCGAAAGCGCAACATACTGTCTGACAGATGGTTCCGTGCAGCTCCCTATAAGAAAGTCACATTCATTTTCCTGGACGGAAACAGGCTCATGCTCCAGGGCCTTGCAGTACTCCTCCAGTTTGGCATCAAGTGCCGCGAATTTGGACGAATCCTGCTGTTCCCAGGTCCCGTATGCAGCGGCGGAAAGCAGCGGTGCAGAAAGGAAGGAACAAACAATAAACAGGACAAGTGTCAGAAACCTTTCCTTGAACGGGCTCATAATTCAACCCCCTCCGGAACAAAAAGCGAGGTATCACCCCCATGCCTGAGAATGTCACGGACGGCGGTGGAAGAAATATGGGCAAACTCCTGCGCCGTAGGAATTATTATGGTTTCGATATCCGGAGCAAGCCTTCTGTTTGCATCTGCGATGGACCTTTCTGTCTCAAAATCAATCATATTCCTCACTCCACGCACAATGTGGCGTATTCCCAATTCACGGCAGGTGTCTATGGTGAGGTTGTCATATTGTATGATTCTCACGCCTTTAAGTCCGGCAGTTGCCTGACGTATGATGTCAATGCGCTTTTCATTGGGGAAGAATCCCCTTTTATCCTGATTGATGCCGACTGCAACCACCACTTCATCAAACATGGTCAGAGCACGTTTGAGAATATTCAGATGTCCGGCCGTAAACGGATCGAAAGATCCGGGAAATAATGCTATTCTGTTCATTTCCAATTTATTCAAAGATTGATATGACTCATAGTCTCCAGTCAATAGGCGTCTTGCCCTGAGCCTCAAGCAGACTGTTCGTCCTGGAAAAATGCCTGCAACCGAAGAATGCCCCCCTTGCCAGAGGAGAAGGGTGTGCCGCCTCAAGCACATAATGGCGTGATGTGTCTATGAGTTCACGTTTTGTACGCGCAAAATTGCCCCATAGAAGGAAAACCACACCATTGCAGTTATCTGATATATACTTGATTACAGCATCAGTAAACTCCTGCCATCCGATGCGGCTGTGCGATGCCGCCTCCCCGGAACGGACTGTCAGCACGGCATTCAGCAGAAGTACGCCCTGACGCGCCCATTTTTCCAGATTGGGATAGCCGCTCATCTTCACCCCGAGGTCAGTCTCTATTTCCCTGAAAATATTCTTCAGTGATGGAGGAGCCGGCACATTGTCCGGCACAGAAAAGGAAAGTCCCATTGCCTGACCCGGTCCATGGTATGGGTCCTGACCGAGAATGACCACTTTGACATCCTGAACGGGAGTCAGCTCGAATGCCTTGAAAATCATGCTGCCTGGAGGGTAAACTCTGTGTCCTTCAGCCCTTTCCTGATGCAGGAAACGCACCAGCGATGCGAAATATGGTTTC
>CAMCIE010000020.1 GCA_945874815.1 uncultured Bacteroidales bacterium | reverse complement strand
TCTTACGGCCCGAATTGACAATCTGCTTGAGCGCAGGCGTGCCCTTATTTCTTCAATGTCATCTCCTGATGACCATGTTTCAAAGACCAGAAAGGTGGAAATTGCCCCTGAGGAGATTGTGATTACAGACAGGGATGAAGAACTGATCAAGAAGGTGATTGCGTGGCTTGAGGAAAAAGTTGCTGATTCTGATGCGACTGTCGAGCAGCTGGCATCTTATGTCGGTATGGGCCGCACTTCAATGTACAATAAGATAAAGGGTCTTACAGGTAAATCGCCAGTCGAGCTGATTCAGGAGTTCAGGATGGAGAAGGCTACCTTCTATCTCAAGAGCGGACAGTATTCAGTTTCAGAGACTTCCTATAAGGTCGGATTTTCGGATCCGGGATATTTCAGCAGGTCATTCAAGAAGCATTATGGAATGTCTCCGGCCGACTACATAAAACAGAATAGAGTAAATAATGATAAATAGATGAATATGAATAAGTTGACATTGTTTTTCGCTCTGGTTGCATCTTTCCTTTCATTTTCTTGCGTGAAGGAAAGTGAGCCATATTCAGTGCGCATGGTCCGTTCAGAGATCAGCCGCAATCCGGATGCGTTGCATCTTGACGGCAGACAGGGACAGAGAAAGTGGAATTATACTACAGGACTGGAACTTCTTTCCTTCTGGGATGCAGCCCAGATGTATGATCTGGAGGATGTCAGGCAATATGTCAGGGACTGGGCCGATACTATGACTACTGTTGGCGGAGACGTCCACACCTACAAACGTTCCAACTACAATGTTGACCATATCTGTCCTGCAAGGGTTTTCTTCGACCTTGACGATGCTTATGGGAAGGAAACTCCACGTTATCGCAATGTGGTGGATATGATAAGGAAACAGATTGACAGCCAGCCTCGTACGGAAGGTGGCGAGTTCTGGCATAAACAGATTTATCCTCATCAGGTATGGCTTGACGGCTTGTATATGGCACTTCCTTTCTATGCTGAATACACTTCGAGGTATTCTCCGCAGGACCAGAGAGATTCTTTGTATGCAGATATAGTTGATCAGTTCGTAAAGGCTGCACGTAATACTTATGACCCGGCAACCGGGCTCTTCCGCCATGCCTGGGATGAGTCCCGTTCCATGTTCTGGTGCGATCCTCAAACCGGTCTTTCCGAGCATGCATGGGGTAGGGCAAACGGTTGGGTGGCCGCTTCGCTTGTGGACGTGCTGGACTATCTGCCACAGGATAATCCCGGACGCGCCCAGCTCATTGGTCTGCTGAATTATTTCCTTGAGGTACTTCCAAAGTGGGCTGATCCTCAGACAGGTATGTGGTATCAGGTGCTTGACTGTCCTGCACGTGAGGGCAACTATCTCGAGTCAACCTGCTCGATTATGTTTACCTATGCCTTCCTCAAGGGTCTGAGACTCGGTTATATCGACCAGTCGCACAAAGATTATGTCATGGGATTGTACGGAAAGTTCATCGATACTTTCATCCGTGAAAATGAGGACGGCACCATTTCGATGACCAATTGTTGCTCTGTAGGCGGCCTTGGAGGAAAGCAGATGCGCAAGGGTGATTATGAGTATTATCTGAGTGAACCGATTATTGAAAATGATTGCAAGGGCGTCGGTCCTTTTATCTGGGCTTCACTTGAATGGGAAAGAATGAACAGGAAATAGAGAATTATGAAAAGAAGATTTATAGGAATATTCAATTTATTGATGGCTTTTGCTTTGGTGGCTTCATGTGTTTCAAAGGGACCGGATGATGCAGCAGCCAGGACCCTCAATGCGCCTGAGAATCTGACTCTTGTTGCCAATGACGGCAAGTCCATGAAATTCAAGTGGACTGAGGTTGAGGGTGCAGAAGGCTATACTGCCAGGCTCGAACTTGCTTCCGGAACTTTGCAGAAACAGTTGAGTGTCAAAGTCAATGAAGTGGTTTTTGACGGACTTACCAGCGGTACGGCCTACTCAGTGAAGGTCAAGGCTTACAGTGGCTCGGTCGTTTCTGACTATTGTGAAGCAATGGAGGTGGTTGCCGGTTCTACCGATCCTTCCCCGGATCCAGAACCAGATCCGGAACCAGATCCGGAACCAGATCCGGAACCAGATCCGGAACCAGATCCGGAACCAGATCCTGACCCTACACCAGATCCGACTCCGGATCCAGACAAAGATGCAGCATATTCACAGCTGATGATTCCTTCATATGAGTCTGAAAATCTGGCACTTGCCTTCCCTGGAGCAGAGGGAGGCGGAATGTACGCCACAGGGGGCAGAGGCGGTAAAGTCATCCATGTCACCAATCTCAATGATTCTGGTGCAGGTTCACTCAGGGCTGCCATATCAGAGTCAGGTCCAAGGACTGTCGTCTTTGATGTCGCCGGTGTAATCGAATTGAAATCAGAATTGAAAATCAGCAAGGGTGACCTGACAATTGCTGGTCAGACAGCACCAGGGGATGGTATATGTATAAAGAATTATTCTACTGTCATCAATGCAGACAATGTGATTATCAGATATTTGCGTTTCCGTCTTGGGGAAGCTTCGAAGAGTGATGGTGCCGATGCCATCTGGGGGCGTTACCATAAGAATATCATCATCGACCACTGCTCAATGTCCTGGTCAATCGATGAATGTGCTTCTTTCTATGCCAATTGCAATTTCACTCTCCAGTGGTGCATCATCACCGAGAGTCTGCGCAAATCCGAACATGGAAAAGGTGACCACGGATATGGCGGTATATGGGGAGGAAAAGATGCGTCATTCCACCATAATATGCTCTCGAACCATGACAGCCGCAACCCTCGCATAGACCATCCTCAGATTTATGGCGAATATGTATCAACCCACAGGGGAAATGTGGATATCAGGAACAATACCATATATAACTGGGGCTCGAATTCCACTTACGGCGGCGAAGACGGCCATTTCAACATCGTCAACAATTATTACAAGCCGGGACCGGCTTCAACCGACAGGAATTATTTCGTGGATGCATACGGATATTATGAGAAGAGCGGGACCGTGTATGCTGACGAATATCCTCTTCTCTATCTGTCAGGCAATGTCCACACCAAATATCCCGGGGCAGCCAATGATGCCTCGATGGTTTATTGGCACAACGGATCATCTTATGGCAATTACAACAAGGTGGCTTCTTCTCTGAATCCTTTGGCTGGACCTTCCGGTCAGGAAGTATTCACCACAACTCATTCTGCTGCTGATGCATTCAGGCAGATATGCAAGTTCGGCGGAGCTTCGGTTGCAAGGGATGCCGTTGATGAAAGGGCTTGCCGCGATGCCGAATCCGGAAATGCAACAATCACCAACGGAGGAAACGGTTCGGCTAACGGACTCATAGATACTCCTTCCGCAGCCGGCGGATGGCCGGAGTACAAGGCTTCGCAGGAGGAACTTGACCGGGTGAAGGATAGCGATTCCGACGGAATGCCTGACTGGTTCGAGGACCTTTTCAAACTTGACAAGAACAGTCCTGATGATGGAAATTTCAAGACTCTTGACAAGTTCGGGCGCTATACCAATCTGGAGATGTATCTGCACTATATCGTGCGTGAGGCCGTCTCAGAGCAGAATGAAGGCGGAAATTACATGAAAATTTCATAAATAATCCAACCTGTCAAAAAATCCAAACATTGCGATAATAATTCCCTTTTCATGTTGAGGGGATGATTTATTTTCGCATCATGAATTGTTGTCTTATATTTGCCGTGTACGTGTACGGAAACGGAAATGACAATGAAATGACAAATTTTAACAACTAAATAATAACCAAAAAGTTCTTTTATGAAAAATCTGACATACAAGATTTCGTTGCTGATTTTGGGGCTTTTTGCCATGGCTTTCACAGCCTCGGCCCAAAAAATCAGCGGTGTCGTCACGGATGTCGACGGACAGCCTCTCATCGGCGTATCTGTTTTCATTGACGGCACTACCACAGGCGTCTCTACGGACCTTGACGGACAGTATTCCATCGACGTTCCTGACGCCAAAGGTAAAACCCTCGTTTTCTCATGTATCGGCCTCGCGACAAAGAACATCGTGATCGGTGACAACATGGTGATCAATGTTACTTTGGAAGAAGACAGCAACTTCCTTGATGAGACAGTCGTCATCGGTTATGCAACCGTCAAACGTCGCGATCTCATGGGTTCCGTAACATCAGTCGGCGCCGATGCCCTTACCGAGCAGCCTGTAACAACCGTTTCACAGGCCCTTTCAGGTAAGATGGCGGGTGTGTCTGTCGTTACTACAGAGGGTGACCCTGATGCTGATGTGAAAATCCGTGTTCGTGGTGGTGGTTCCATTACACAGGACAACTCGCCTCTTTACATTGTTGACGGTTTCCCTGTGGAGTCCATCAGCGACATTTCATCTTCTGAAATTGCAAGCATCGACGTCCTGAAGGATGCATTCTCGACTGCAATTTACGGTAGCCGAGGTGCAAACGGTGTCGTAATCGTGACAACCAAGAGCGCTGAGAAAGGAAGGAAGGTCTCTGTCAAGCTCAATGCTTATGGAGGTTTCAAGAAGATTGCTAACGCAGGTGCCATTCAGGCGATGGATGCAGAGAATTATGTGAAGTTCCAGTATGAGCTTGCAAAGGTTCGTGACAATGTCTCAACCAATTATGAGCCATATTTCGGTACATTCAATGATATCGACATGTATTCAGGCCTTGCTACAAATGACTGGGTGGACATGGTATTCGGAAATACCGGCAGCAACTGGAATGCTGATTTCACCATCAGCGGAAGCGGTGAGAACTTCAACTGGACACTCGGTTATGCTCATATAGGTGACAAAGCCATTATGAGAGGTTCAGATTATTCTCGTGACAACCTCAGTTTCAAGAGCAACATCAAGCTTTCAAAGAAAACGAGCCTCGATTTGAATGTCCGTTATTCAAGAACCAATGTAAGGGGTTCCGGAGCCAACTCAATGAACGACTCAGGTACTACTTCCGGTAACGGCCGACTCAAACATGCTGTCTGCTATGCTCCGATTCCTGTAAGTTCGACTATTCAGAATATTGACGAGGAAGCTGATTATGGTGATAATGCTCCGCCATTGCAGTCAGTTGCAGACAATGATTCAAGGAGAATCCGTAATTCATGGACTGCCAATGCAGCTTTCAACTGGCAGATTGTGGACAACCTTCATCTGAAGATCGACGGAGGTATCGAGGATTTCCGTCAGCAGGATGACAGATATTACGGACTCACTACCTATTATGCAGGAAATACTTCCAAGTATCCTAACACTCCTTCAAGCCTTTACAAGGACCAGACAAGAAGGAAATTCCGTAATACCAATACTCTCAACTACGATTTTGCAGAGGTATTCAACAACAGCGACCATAAGCTCAATATTCTCATCGGTGAGGAAATGACCTTTACCAAGAGCAATCTTGTGACTTCAATGATTGAGAATTTCCCTGCTTTCTATGATGCCCAGATGGCATGGAATTTCCTTAGCTCGGGTACAACCCTCTATACATCAAATTATTACGCTCCGAATGACGTGCTTCTTTCTTTCTTCGGACGTGTAAACTATGATTTCAAGGGACGTTATTCTATCGGTGCTACAGTACGTGCCGACGGTTCATCAAAATTCGCAAAGGCAAACAGATGGGGCTTCTTCCCTTCAGCCGCTGCATCATGGACCATCTCCAATGAGGAATGGATGTCCGGCGCATCTGCTTGGCTCGACCAGCTCAAGATACGTTATTCATTCGGTACTGCAGGTAACAACAACATTCCTTCAGGACAGCTCAACAAACAGTTCAGCGCCACCACTACACCTTGGCTCAGCAATACTGATACATTCTGGACTGCCGGCAAGATCCTGAACAACCCTGACCTTACCTGGGAGACAACTTACACCCACAATATCGGTCTGGATTTCAGCTTCTTCAAAGGACGTCTTACAGGTAGCCTTGAGGTTTACCAGAATGATACCAAGGACCTTCTCATCCTTTTCCCTATTTCAGGAACAGGTTATGACAGCCAGTACAGGAACATCGGTTCTACCCGCAACCGCGGTGCCGAGCTCTCCCTTTCTCTTCCTGTCATAATGAAGAAGGACTACAGCTTGTCAATCAATGCCAACATTTCATACAACCAGAACAAGATTACCAGCCTTGGAGGTCTTACCGCAATCACAGGTACATCAGTTCAGTCATACTGGGCTTCCACTGAAATCGGTGACGACTACAGGGTTGAGGTAGGACAGCCTCTCGGCAATATGTATGGCTATATGTGCGACGGACGTTATGAGGTCTCAGACTTTGACTATGTAAACGGCAAATGGGTGCTCAAGGAAGGTGTTGCTGATGCTTCAGCAATCATCGGTTCAAGCTATCTCATGCCGGGAGCTCTCAAACTCAAGGCTGATGAGGACGGTGTGATCCGCAAACATGTCATCGGAAATGCAACTCCTGATTTCCAGGGTGGTTTCGGTCTCAACGCTTATATTAAAGGTATTGACATCAGCGCGAACTTCACTTATATGATCGGCAACGATGTTTACAATGCCAACAAGGTAGAATTCACATCATCACGTAAATTCTACAACAGGAACCTCATCAAGGACATGAATGTGGACAACCGTTGGACCAACATCGACTGGAACACCGGTGAACTCATTACAGACCCTGACGTTCTTGCACAGGTCAACGCCAACACCACAATGTGGTCTCCTTGTATCGGAAACGCAGTATTCTCCGACTGGGCTGTAGAAGACGGTTCATTCCTCCGCCTCCAGAGCGCAACCATCGGTTACACTATTCCGGAGAAGCTCACCGAGAAGGCATTCATCCGCAAGATCCGTTTCTATGTGACAGGTACCAACCTGTTCTGCCTTACCAAGTATTCAGGCTATGACCCTGAGGTGGATACAAGACGTGCTACTCCTCTTACTCCTGGTGTGGACTATTCTGCTTATCCAAAGAGCCGTGGTTATGTTTTCGGAGTAAATCTCACATTCTAAACTGCAGTAACGATGAAAAAGATATCAATATATATTTTAGGAGCTGCAGCGGCAGTATCAATGATTTCTTCCTGCAACTCCGTTCTTGATCAGGAGTCACCTTCTACTTTCGACGACAGTGTGGTGTTCTCCAACTATGATTTGGCTGAGGGTGCCGTCTTCGGAATCTCTCAGGTGCTCGGAGAGACAAACTGCTACCGTGGACGTTTCCTTCCTTGGTACGGTTTCAACACTGATATTGAGTGGTACAATGGTTTCGGCACCACTTCTAAACCAATGGACGGCAAGAATGAGATTGCTTCTTACGGCATTCTTCCGAACAACTCACAGATGGACCTTGCCAACGGTCCTTTCAACATGATGTATTCCGGAGTCGAGAGAGCCAACCTCGCTATCGAAGGCCTCAGGACTTACGGAAACATCGAGTCAAACAAAGACATGGCTCATCTTCTTGGTGAGGCTCTTACCCTCAGGGCAATGCTCTACTATGACCTTGTAAAGGCATGGGGCGATGTTCCTGCGCGTTTCTCTCCTGTAGCTGCTGACAATATGTATGTTTCAAAAAGCAGCAGGGATGTGATTTTCAAACAGATACTTGCTGACCTTGAAGAGGCCATCGGATATCTTTACCTTCCGAACGAGTCAAGCATCACTCAGCGCACTGACCGTGTGAACAAGCTCTTTGCTGAAGGTCTTTATGCCCGTATCGCCCTTACCGCTGCCGGTTATGCTCTTCGTCCTGATGACGGAGCTGTTGGAACTGGAAATGCCGGAAGCGTTCGTCTGAGCAGCGATCCTGACATGTCAAAGGACGTGCTCTATCCAAAGGCTCTTGAGTACCTCAAAGATGCAATTGCTTCCGGAAAAGCCAGCTTGACCGCTGATTACGAGACTCTCTGGAGAAACTTCAACAGTTTCGACCTTGAGGCCGGAAAAGAGGTGCTCTACAACATTCCGTTCAGCAACGGACGTGGAAGGTGGAACTATACTTTCGCAATCAAGAATGAAGGAGCTGCTATCAATGGCGTGGCATTCTCTCAGGGTGGCGTTGCCGGACCTCTTCCTACCATGTGGTTCAAATATGATGAAAATGACGTACGCCGTGACATCACTTGCGTCAATTACTCATGGGAGAAAACCGGAGCTATCACACCTTCAGGCATTGCAAGATGGTATTTCGGCAAATATCGTTTCGAGTGGATGGACAGCAACCCTTATGGTGGTGGAAATGATGATGGTATCAAACCTATCGTAATGCGTTATCCAGACATTCTTCTCATGGCTGCTGAGATTGAAAATGAGCTCAGAGGACCTGCGGGTGCAAAGAATTGGCTTCTCGAAGTCCGTTCAAGAGCTTTCAAAGGCAATGAGTCGGAGGCTGAGGCTTATGTAAATGCTCTTGCAGGCAAGGAAGAATTCTTCCAGGCAGTGAAGGATGAGCGTGCTCTCGAGTTCTGCGGCGAGTTCCTCCGCAAAGCTGACCTTATCAGATGGAATGAGCTTTCATCAAGCCTTGCTGCTGCAAAGAAGGATATGTACGATCTTCGCGACAAAGCCGGTAAATATGACTATCTCAAGGGAGATATATGGTACAGGCTCAACGACGATGAGGAGTCAATCCAGATATGGGGACTCGGACGCAAGGAGCAGACTGCTCCGGAAGGAACTGACTGGGAGGCTGTTGCAAACTATGTCAAATATGACGATGCCAAGAAGTCTGACCTTTTCGCCGGCAAGATTGAGAACATTTACCTCAATGATCCTGATAAATATATGTTCTGGCCTATCTTCAACAATACTATTTCCAACAGCCAGGGATATATTGTCAATGACTATGCATATTATGCTGAATAGTAACGGGATATAAATTATTGAAATTACGATATGAAATCATATAAGAGAATATTGGCATTTGTCCTCGGCGTAATTACGCTCGGGTTTGCCACTTCTTGCGCAAACACTCTCGAGGAGATTACAGACATGAATCTCCTGAGGTGTCTGCAGCCTATGAACCTGTCTGCCAAGATCAGCCAGGGTCAGAACGTGACATTCAGCTGGGATGTTTCCAAAGATGCTGAATCATATCTTCTTGAGGTTTACACCGATGAGCAGATGAGTTCCCTCGCTTTCAGAGAGGAGGTGGCTCCTTCAAATGTTCCTTTTACCAAATATCTGGACGTTGACCAGAGCTATTGGTTCAGGGTTCAGGCTCAGAATTCCCAGAAGGATGCATCCAAATGGGCTGTTTATTCCAAGGTAGTCAAGACTTATGCAGTGAAGTCTAACCTTTTCATGGAGGTGAGTGCAAGGACTGCCAATTCAGTTTCCTTCACTTGGAATGCAGATCCTGAAGTTGACCGCATCGAATATAGCGTAAGCGGTGCAGAAGAGACATCAGTATATGAACTGACTGAGGCTGATATACAGTCTGCAACTGCTACAGTTTCAGGACTTGAGCCTTCGGTGGAATATACATTCATCCTCTATTTCTCAAGCGCAAACCGCAGCGAGCTCGTAGCATGGACAATGCCTGATCCATCCAACCTTACTAAAGTGAGCACATCAGCTGCCCTCATTCAGGGCATTAAGGATGGAGCCAAGATTCTTCTTTCAATGGAGGGAACTCCATACACTATCAGCGATGGTGACATCGCCAAGGGTCTGGATGTTTCCAAAGGTTTTGAAATCCATGGAGAGGGTAGTGCAAGTGGCGCCAAACCAGTTATTTACGGATGTTTCAACATCGTAGATGCATACGACGGAGCTGACATTCTCGTCGAGGGTGTCGAGATGAACGGTATGGAGAATACCTGCGGCTTCCTTATCCAGCACAAGGAAGGTTCCACTACAGACAACGTTGCAGTCGGAAGCGTGATATTCCGCAATTGCGACGTTACAGCTTACAGCAAAGGTCTCTTCTATGAGTGGGGCAAGACTCTGAATGTCAAGGAATATGGCTTTGAAAGCTGCTACATCCACGAGGTCAATGGTGACGGAACAGGTGGTGGTGACGGTATCGATATCCGTCAGGCTTCTACAATCAGCAAGATTGTCCTGACCAACAATACCATCGTAAACAGTTTCCGTACTTTCCTCAGAGTTGATGCAAATCCGGTAATCGGTGACGTCATTTTCGAGAACAACACCATTTCGAATCTCTCATTTGTTGACAATACCAACAATGGAGGTATCATCGCCATGCAGACTGCTCCGGCAAGCTTCAGCTTCAAGAACAACCTCTTCCTTGCCATGACAGGAAAGGCTGCCTTGACAGCTGACAATGCAAAGTACAAAAACGGTGAGGAAATCAACCTGACTGCATCCAACAACTATTTCTTCATTCCTGACAATGACTGCAAGGACAAGTTCTTCGCCAAGTTCACTCTTGCGCAGGCTTCAGGAAAGATGCTTGCTGCAGATCCTTGCTTCAACTATAAGGGCGGTATCTTCAACATCAATGCTACCAGCGAGATTGCAGGTGCCAAGGTTGGTGCTTCAAAATGGTGGGCAGAGTATGTCGAGGCTCCGGAAGACCTTACAATGAAAACCATTGAAGGTGCACATACCTGGGATTTCAACAACGGAGTTTATTTCTCTTCAGATTTCACCAAGTCAAAAGTTCGTGACGGACTCTTCTTCGGAGTTACATACAACAAGATCACTTATACTGACGGCGTTCTTGGATTCACTTCGGCCGCAACTACAACAAGAAAAGGTGTGCCTACAGACGGTTACATCGCATTCCAGGTTGACAGACCAGGTTCGGTAATCATCAAACCTGTCGATGAGGCTGCTTTGGGCAATCATTTCGTTATCGGAGTCGGCCCTGTTGACGGTTCATCAATAAGTGTCAAAGGTGGCGCATCAGCTATGTCAGACATGGCAAAGGCGCAGAAGGTAGTCATCAAGGATATCGTTGAAGAAAGCCTTGTTTACATCTATCCTTCAGGTCCGATCAGCCTTCAGCAGCTTGCATGGAGCACTGATGCCAATGATGTCAATACAGCTCTTGCAGCTCCTCAGCCAGAGGCAAGCGTTGCTTCAGTGACTGCAGGTGAGGCTACTGACATCGTATTCAGCTGGGAGGCTGTTGAGAATGCAGCAAGCTACTCAGTTTCTTTCAATGGCAAGACTTATTCTGCTGACGAAGTTGCACCGGGCGAGGCACCACGCTTCACTCTTGGAGCAAATACCGTCAAGATGCTTGACGCAGGCAGCTACAAGGTGATGGTTTATGCAAAT
>CAMCIE010000019.1 GCA_945874815.1 uncultured Bacteroidales bacterium | reverse complement strand
TTTGCAATCCTTCCTGCCGGAGGAAGCTCTGAGGAGGGCGGTGCTTATCAGGTTAAGAGCGTGGATGAATTCCTTTCTGCCCTCGATGCCAAGAAACCTGCAATCCAGCTTATGGCTGCCGGTTCTCCTTATGTTCTTCCTGAAATGCTGACTATCAGCTATCCGGTTGCAATCAGCGGTGAAAATGCAAACGTTGTAGTTGAAGGCGGAATCTCATTCCCTACCGGAACTGCAGAAGAGGTTTATGCTATTGTTGGTGACGTGACTATCAGCAACCTTACATTCGACGACAGGACTTCAGGCAAGGGATGCTTCATCACCCTTACTGACAATATGCGCATGGGCAACCTCACTGTTGAGAATGTAAACCTCATCGGATATGGCAAGTCAGTAATCTACGGCAACTTTGCAGGTACCACTACAGGTGATATCGTCTTCAGGCATCTCACCACTTCAGAGTGGGGTACAGGCCAGGGCGTATTCGATTTTCGAAAAGGTTCTTACTGCTGCCTGAAGATTATGGAGTCGACAATAGTTGGTGGCCGTGACCTTATCCGTATGGACAGCGCATGCGTATGCGGAGACCTTGTAATCCGCAACAATACCATTGACAGCTCCAATATTGGTGTAAACGGTAATGGTATCCTCTATGTCCGTGCAAACACAGCAAGCTACAGGGTGGCTAACAACCTCTTCCTCAATGAGATTGCTGACGGCAAGAAGGTTATCTTGTCGAAAGCTGCAGGTGTGATGGTTCCTGATATGAGGAATAACTTCTACTACAACATTGACGAGGAGAATTTCTTCTCAGGTCTTATTACCAAAGAGATTGCTACTGACGGCAATGGAGTTGTCCTTACTGTTGATCCAGTCAGGAATGCTGCCGCAGGTGACTATACTCTCGTAAGTGGTCTTGCCATGAGCTGCAAGGTGGGTGACCCTCGCTGGAATCCATCCCAGGTTCAGGAAGGCGGTGACA
Source organism: uncultured Bacteroidales bacterium (assembly GCA_945874815.1). GTDB lineage: Bacteria > Bacteroidota > Bacteroidia > Bacteroidales > UBA932 > Cryptobacteroides. Next base: position 10,390 of record CAMCIE010000019.1, on the reverse strand, counting down.
GTTTTACAGTGAAGGATGCAGCGGAATTTGCAGCTGCAATCGAGGCAGGAAAGACCAACATCACTTTCGAAGCCGGTGAATATGAGCTTGTCGAGCCTATAAAGACTGTCAAGAATCTCCGCATCAAAGGTAATGGTGATGTAAGAATCAAAGGTTATGTCGCAATTGCCGGTGAAGACCTTGGAAATCTGGTATTTGACAATATCCATTTCATTTTTGACGGTACTAACGGCAATGCTTTCAATGTAGCTGCCGCTTCATCTGCAAATTCAGTGATTGTAAGGAACTGTACATTCGATGGTTTCACCAAGAGCGTTTGGTATGACAATGCAGCTCTTTCTACGAATTCCCTTGTATTGAGCAACAATATCGTCGTAAATCATGGCACAGGCCAGGGCGTGTTCGATATACGTGGAAAAGCTCAGTATGTTGCCGTGACAATCGAGCAGAATACAATCACAGGCGGACGTGACCTTATCCGTGCTGATGCAGGTACTATTTCAGGAGCCTTTACTTTCCGCAACAACACTGTCGATGGCAGCAACCTTGGAGTGAATGGAAACGGAATCATGTACGTGAGGGCTACACCTTCAGCCTACATCATGAACAACAACCTCTTCATCAATGAGGTGGCAGAAGGAAAGAAAGTCATCCTTGCAAAGGCTACAGGCGTTACCTTGCCGACAGCTGCAAGCACCAACTTCTTCTACAATGTTGACCAGGAGAACTTCTTCGCAGGTATCTTCAATAAGGAAGTTGCTGCAGCAGTTGAAATCAGCAACTGTCCTGTGAAGGATGCTGCAAACGGAGATTATACTCTTGTTGATGCTCTTGCAATGTCATCTAATGTTGGAGCAACACGCTGGAATCCTCGTTCAGGTGTCGTTACTACTGACTTTACCGTAAACAATACCGAGGAACTCCTCAATGCAATCGCTGTCGGCAAATCAGGCATTACCATGAATTATGGAATATATGACCTGACTGCAGTTGAAGGCAATGATGTAGTTTCCACAGGTGTCCTGAGCTTGATTGCACCTCTTACTATCAAAGGTGTTCCTCAGGCTGGAAAGAAACCTGAAATCATAGGATCAATCAAGTTGACAGAGGGCGCTGACAATTTCACTGCCCAGGGAGTCGTTTTCAATGGAAAGGAAAAGACCATGGGCAATGCAATTGAGGTAGCCGGTAAAATCAACAATGCTTCAATCATCCTCCGTTCTTGTGATATCATGGCATACAATAAGAGTGCTTTCTATCATGGCACCGAGTTTTCAGCAACTGTAAGTCTGCTTTCAGTGAATGCATGTACAGTCAGCGGAATGGGTACAGGTCAGGGTATGTTCGATATCAGAAAGGATACCTATTCAACTGTCCTGATTGAAAACTCTACTATCATCAATGGCGGACGTGACTTCCTCAGAGCTGATGCAGGAAGAGTTACAAACTCATTGGCAGTCAGGAACAACACCTTTGCTTCAACTGGTCTTGGAGCAGGAAACGGTCTCCTTTGGGTACGTTCAACTCCTAACAGCTATGTAGTTGCCAACAACCTCTTCCTCAATGAGACAGGAGCAGAAGGTACAAAGACTCTCCTTGCAAAGGCTGGTGCAACCAAGGCAGAAATGAGCAACAACCACTTCTTCAATTGCGATGCTGCCAACTTCTGGACCGGAACTTATGTTCAGGAAGAAGGCACTGCAAACGGTGGTTCCGTTCTTGAAGCCGATCCATGTGAAAACTCAGCAGAGTTCAAGCTTACAATCACTAACCAGGCTCTCAAAGACGCCAAGGTCGGAGATCCTCGCTGGAGATAATATTTGCAGCTCATATAAATCAGCCTCTCCCGGTTTTCCGGGGGAGGCTTTTCTTATGCTTTACCGACACTTCCGGATAGATTTTCAAAAAATTCCGTTATCGGGCACGGAATTTTTTGGACAGTACAGAAATATTTTATACTTTTGATGTCCAGATAATGGCCGATAAAGCCCTTTTCTTTTGTAATATATTGATAATTAAATAATAACGCGTAATTATGAAAGTCAACAGCGAAGTTAGATATGCTTCACATCCGGCGGATGCAAAGCATTATGACACAAAACAGTTGAGAGAGAACTATCTTATCGAGAATGTCTTTACAGCTGACCAGATCAATATCGTTTATACTATGCACGACAGGATGATTGCCGGAGGTGCAATGCCTGTAGAAGAAGTCATTGAGCTCAAACCTATTGATATCCTTCGTAATGAATATTTCCTTGGCAGAAGGGAAATCGGTATTTTCAATGTCGGAGGCAAAGGAGTAGTCAGGGCAGATGACAAGGAATATTCACTTGAGTACAAGGAAGCTCTTTATCTTGGTCGTGGTGACCGCAAGGTGACTTTCGAAAGTGCTGACAAGGCAAATCCAGCCAAGTTCTATTTCTGCTCTTCTCCTGCTCACTGCACTCATCCTGACCATCTTACCACCCGTGCAGAGGCTGTCAAGATGGAGCTCGGTACTCTTGAAGAGAGCAACCATCGCATTATCAACAGGATGCTTGTCAAGGAGGTCGTTCCTACCTGCCAGCTCCAGATGGGTATGACTGAACTTCAGCCGGGCAGCACCTGGAACACCATGCCTGCTCATACCCACGAGCGTCGCATGGAGGTTTATTTCTATTTTGAAATTCCAGAGGATCAGGCGGTTTGCCATTTCATGGGCCAGCCACAGGAAACCCGTCACATTTGGATGCACAACGAGCAGGCTGTCATCTCTCCTGAGTGGAGCATTCATTCTGCCTGCGCAACCAAGAATTATACTTTCATCTGGGCAATGTGCGGCGAGAACCTGGATTACAATGATATGGACGGCTGCTCTACTGTTAATTTGAAATAGATTTCTCAGCTCGCTTCGCTCGTTCGAAATGACAGAGTAATTGTTGTCATGTCGAGCGAAGTCGAGACATCTGAAAATATTAAGGTTAAACTAAACAAATCAATAAAATCATGGTAAATTTTTCACTCGAAGGTAAGGTAGCCCTTGTAACAGGAGCATCTTACGGCATCGGATTCGCCCTCGCTACAGCATTCGCTGAGGCCGGAGCAAAAATCGTCTTCAACGATATCAAGCAGGAGCTCGTTGACAAAGGCCTCGCAGCTTACAAAGAGAAAGGCATTGAGGCTCACGGCTATGTATGCGATGTAACCAATGAAGATCAGGTTAACGCAATGGTTGCTCAGATTGCTGAGGAAGTAGGACCGGTTAACATCCTGGTAAACAATGCCGGTATCATCAAACGTATCCCAATGTGCGAGATGACAGCAGCAGAGTTCCGCCAGGTAATCGACATCGACCTCAATGGTCCTTTCATCGTTTCAAAGGCAGTTATCCCAGGCATGATCAAGATGGGCGGTGGAAAGATTATCAACATCTGCTCAATGATGTCAGAGCTTGGACGTGAGACAGTTTCAGCTTATGCAGCTGCCAAGGGTGGTCTGAAGATGCTTACCCGCAACATCGCTTCTGAGTATGGTGAGTACAACATCCAGTGCAACGGTATCGGCCCTGGTTATATTGCAACCCCTCAGACTGCTCCTCTTCGTGAGCGTCAGCCGGACGGCAGCCGTCATCCATTCGATTCATTCATCGTTGCAAAGACTCCTGCAGCACGCTGGGGTACTCCTGAAGACCTTATGGGACCAGCAGTATTCCTTGCATCAGAGGCTTCAAACTTCGTAAACGGACATGTCCTGTACGTTGACGGAGGTATTCTTGCATATATCGGTAAACAGCCACAGTAAGATGAAGAATACATTCAAACTTTTAATGGCAGCGGCTTCGGCTGCTGCCATTTTCGCATCCTGCAGCAAGAACGGACAGGATGTACTTGTGAGCAATACATCTGACCTTGCAAGAGTGAAAGAAACCGTTGAGATTCCTTTCGCTGACCTTAAGATTTCAGATGATGCACTTACCCCTGACAATGTAGTAGTACTTGATTTTTCAGGCAAGCAGGTGCCTTCTCAGGTATATACCGAAAAGGATGGAGAGCAGATTCTGGTATTTCAGGCTGATGTAGCAGAGCATTCGTGTGTGAAATATTCAGTGAAGGCAGGGGAGCGTGAAGACTATCCTGTAAAGGCTTACAGCCGCCATGTACCAGAGCGTATGGATGACTATGCTTACGAGAACAACCTGGTGGCAGGCCGTATTTATGGCCCTGCATTGGCAGATCCACGCACATTCGGCTCTGATGTATGGCTTAAATGCACCGAAAGGCTTGTCATTGACGATTGGTTCAAGAAGATGGACTATCACCACAACTATGGTGAAGGAATGGACTGCTACAAAGTAGCCAATACTCTCGGAGGCGGCGCTGTGGCACCTTATTCCGGCGACAAACTTTACATAGGTGACAACTGGGCGACACAGGAGCATCTTTGCGACGGTCCTGTCCGTACAAAGGCATATTTTACTTACAATGCCTTCGATGTTGACGGCCGCAAGGTTTCTGCTACCCGTGAAATCTCACTTGATGCAAACAGTCGCTTTGTCAAATCGACGACCTGGTTCAGTACAGATGCCCAGGAACTTCCTGTAGCTCTTGGAGCAATCCAGCATGAAGTTCTTGACCGCGTTGACGGAGAGAATTGGATTGCATTTACAGAAGTAGCTTCAGATACGCAACAACCTGAAATTGACGGAAACATTTCCATCGGACTTGTTCTTTCTCCTGCAATTACGCCTGAAGGAACTGGAACAATCGACGGTCATGCAGCTATTAAGGCGACTGTGAAAACAGATTCCCCTGTAACTGTGTGGACAGCTTCCGGCTGGAGCCAGGGTGGGGTAGAGTCACCAAAGGCCTGGACATCCCTCGTCAAAGATTTTGCCTATGCACAGGCAAATCCTCTTAAGGTTGAAATATTGAAATAAAAACAAGCCCGGGGAGTCAGCTTCCCGGACTTGTTTTTATATGAAAAAAGGATGACAAACGTCATCCTTTTTTCGTGTGACCCGCACAGGATTCAAACCTGTAACCTTTTGATCCGTAGTCAAATGCTCTATTCAGTTGAGCTAGCGGGCCGTTTGCAGCTAAGCTGCTATTTCACTACTCGTTGTCTTTAGCGACAATCGCAGTCTTTTTCTCTTTGATACGAGCCTTCTTACCAGCGAGGTCACGGAGGTAGAAGATACGAGCTCTGCGAACTTTACCAACTTTGTTGAGTTCGATTGACTCGATAAATGGAGAAGCAAATGGGAAAATTCTCTCAACACCTACTCCGCTGGCAATCTTGCGAACTGTGAAAGTTCTGGTTGCCGGAGATGCTCCGCGAAGCTGGATAACTGTACCTCTGAACTTCTGAAGTCTCTCTTTATCTCCCTCTTTGATTCTGTATGTAACGGTGATAGTGTCACCGGCTTTGAATTTAGGGTAGCAAGCTGTTTTGTCGCTTTCAAATGCCTGCTCTACTACTTTGATAAGATCCATTTCTTTTTCAAATTTAAAATAATTGGCAACATTGCGTTTATTTTAAACCCTGCGCAAGAGGTTGCTTTGATTTTGGGACTGCAAAAGTAGGAATTATTTTTTATTCTCCAAAACTTTTTTGAATATTTTTTGAAGAATCTTCAAATTTCACATCTTCGAGTCCCTGCTCGAACTATAATTGTTTAAAACAAATCCTTCAATTTGTCAAAGAAACTCTTATCCTCCTTTGTCGGAGCCGGCTTGAATGACTCACTGTCCTTCAGAGATTCGATAAGTTCTTTCTCATGACGGTTCAGCTTTTTAGGAATCCATACCGCGAATTTTACATACAAGTCACCTTTGCTGTATGAATTGAGCACCGGAAGACCCTTGCCCCTGAGTCTGACAGTAGTACCGGATTGAGTTCCCGGCTCAACTTTGACTTTGTATGTGCCATCGATACATGGAATCTCGACATCTGCTCCGAGTATTGCCTCCGGAAGTGAGATGATCTTTGTATAATAAAGGTCACTTCCGTTGCGGCTAAAGTCAGGATGCTGCTGTTCTTCGATTACAACCAGCAAGTCTCCGTTGATGCCGTTGTTCTTTGCTGCATGACCTTCTCCCTGAATTGTCATCTGCATTCCGCCTTCGACTCCTGCAGGAATCTTAACCTTGATGGTGTCACGCTTGCGTGTAAGACCTGTTCCCGAGCAAGTTGGACATGGATTGCTGATAATTTTACCTTCTCCGCCGCATTGCTGACATGTTGAATAGGTCACAGTCTGACCGAGGAACGAATTGGTCACCCTTGCTGTCTGTCCGGTACCGTTGCAACCCGGACAAGTCTTGATGTCCGAACTGTTTTTAGTACCTTTTCCACCGCAGTCCTTGCATGGAACGCTTCTCTCGATGGTTATCTCCTTTTCAGTGCCGCTTGCAATCTCTTCAAGTGTCAGTTTGACACGGACACGAATGTCACGTCCTCTGTAAACCCTCTGCTGAGGCTGTCCCTGACGGCCGCCTCCAAATCCGCCGAATCCTCCGAAGCCACCGAATCCGCTGCCTCCGAAAGCTCCTGAAAACAAATCGTTGAGGATGTCATTCAGATTACCGAAGCCACCGCTGAAGTCAGGACCTGCCCCTTCTACTCCTGCATGGCCGTACTGGTCGTAGCGTGCCTTTTTGTCCGGATCGCTGAGTACGGCATAAGCCTCGGCAGCCTCCTTGAACTTCTCCTCTGCCTCTTTGTCGCCCGGATTCTTGTCCGGGTGATACTTGATGGCCATTTTCCTGTAGGCCTTCTTTATTTCTTCCGGTGTGGCGTTACGATTCACGCCAAGCACCTCATAATAATCTCTTTTCTCTGCCATGGTTCTATATCAAAATCAGATGTCAGCAATTAAATGCCGACAACAACTTTTGCGAAACGGATTACCTTGCCGTTGAGGGTATATCCGGTCTGCACCACATCGAAAACTTTGCCCTTCTTTTCCTCTTCCTGAACTGGGAACTGAGCCACGGCCTCGTGAAGGTCAGTGTCGAAAACCTGACCGGCAGCTTCAATCACTGCAAGACCCTTGCTCTGGAGATAATTCAGCAACTTGCTGTAAATAAGGTTTGTACCCTCTTTCGCAGCCTCGCTGTCACTTGATTCTCCAAGTACTGCAAGTGCTCTTTCGCAATCGTCAAGAATAGGAAGCAGCCCCTTGATAGTGTCCATGGACGCAACCGAAACCAGATCAAGTTTCTCCTGGGAAGTCCTGCGGCGGAAATTGTCAAATTCAGCCATCAGTCTGATATAATCGTCCTTCTCCCTGGCAAGCTTTGCCTCAAGCTCCGCTACCTTGGAATTCAGAAGAGCGATTTCATCAGGTTCTGCCTGTTTCTCTTCTGTTTCCTCCTTTACGTCCTGAACATCCGCCTCAATTTCGCTCTCAGCGGCAGGTGTCTGCTGAACTTCCTCTTTAAGTTCTTTCTCCTTGTTTTCCTTTGTCATATTATATTTAATCTTTTTTACCAAAGTATCCTCCGCCCTGACAACAAATAATCTGCCAATGCAAGATAACTGACATATTGGCAGATTTTCGCAATTTTTTGGTCTGTCTCCAGACCATTATTTGAGATATTCGCTTGGTGTTACCCCGAATTGCTTCTTGAAACTTGTTGAAAAGTGAGAGAGTGTACTGAAGCCTGTCATGTCCGCAATCTCGGAAATATTGTATTTCCTTTCTTTGAGAAGCTGGGCTGCCCTGTTGAGTTTGTACCTTTTGAAGAATACGCTCGGGTTTTCTCCTGTCAGACCCTTGACTTTATAATAGAATTTGGTTCTTGACATGTGCAATCTTTCAGTCATTCCCGTCACATCGAGTTCGCTGTTGGATATTTCCCTTTCCATCAGTTCATACAGGTCTTTCATGAAAGCACTGTCCTGTTCTGAAAGTGTATTTTCCTCGAGTTCTTCCACTTCGGTGGAGCTTGAAAGCAGTTTCCTGGTATTCTCCCTGTTTTTTATCTGCGAATTTATAAGGGCAATAAGGTATTGTGGCTCAAATGGTTTTGTAACATAAGCATCCGCCCCGCAGTTGAGTCCTTCAACTTTGTCCTCCACGTTTGCCTTGGCAGTGAGCAGGATTACAGGAATGTGGGACAACTGAAGGTTATTCTTGATTTCCCTGCAGAATTCATATCCTGTCTTGTCCGGCATCACGACATCACTGATGACAATGTCCGGGGCTGCTTCCTTAAGAAGTATGAAAGCAGAATCAGCATCATACTTGAAAAGTACCTTGTAATATGGAGACAGCAGCTCCTTCATATACCTTACGACTTCGGTATCGTCATCCACAATGAGGACAGTATGCTTCTTGCTGTCGTCCTTTTCACTTTTTTCAGGGAATTCAGCATAGCTTATGCTTTGTTTTCTGACAAACTCGCTCTCCGGTGAATGATCTTTCTCCTGTTCTGAATATGACGACTCACTTGCCGGTATCAGCAGGGTGAATTCCGCTCCGACGGCATCCTTCCTGTTCGAGGCCTTAAGGTATCCGTGGTGCATCTGTGCAAGGGCGCGCGCATAATACAGTCCTATGCCGGTGCCCCAGTTATAAACGCCTCTGGTACTGTTGTCAAGCTGGTAATATCTTTCGAAAATCCTCTCAAGCTGGTCTTCCGGTATTCCCTGACCGCTGTCCTTTACCGTAACCTTGATATATCTGTTATCTGTATCCTTACTGCTCAGGCTGAAAATCCTGGCGGCATCTTCCCTGGTGAGAAAATCGAGGCTTATCTCCACTTTGCCGCCACTCTGTGTGAACTTCATGGCATTGGACAGAAGGTTGAAGCAAATCTTGTCCAGCTTGTCCTGGTCGAACCACGCAATGAGCGAGTCTTCGATGCCCCATGTGATTAATTCTATGTTCTTTTCCCTGGCCGTGGTCCTGAATACCTCCGCCAGGTAGTTGAGAAGTTGTACGATATCTGCTTTCCTGACTTTCAGCTTCAGGGTGTCATTTTCAAGCTTGTTGAAGTCAAGAAGCTGATTTACAAGACGTAACATTCTTGAAATATTCCTCTGCACGATATCCAGCAATCTTTTTTGGTCAGACGAGATATTGCTTGACTCTGCAAGCTGGGCGACAGGGGCGGAAATCATCGTAAGCGGTGTCCTGAACTCATGGGAAATGTTGGCAAAGAAACTCATATTCATTTCATTCACCTTCTTTTCCTGCTCGCTTTCGAGTGCAGCCTTCTTCTTCGCCTCGGAAACGGCAATGAGTTTTCTTCTGTAATGTACTATGATGGTGACGATGCCCAAAGATATTACTATATATATAAGGTATGCCCACCAAGATTTGTACGGTGGCCTTTTGATTGTGACATCGAGGCTTTTCTCTGCGAATACTTGTTTTTGGTCGATGCTGGTAATCCTGACCTTGAATTTGTAGTGCCCGGACGGGATGTTCGCATAATTTGCTTCCCTGTTGTTATGGGCATCAATCCAGAATTTGTCGAAGCCTTCGAGCATATATGAATATCTGACCCTCTCGAATTCGCTGAAATCCAAGGCGGTAAATGCAATTGCAAAACTGTTCTGGCTATATTTCAACTTTATTTCAGGGTTGAATTCCATGGATTTGGATATGCAGCCGTTTTCAGAAGGGGTGATGACGTTGTTGTGTACCTTCAGCGCTTCAAACATCAGCGGAATGTTCAGATTGGTCATGATATCCACCGGATCGAAGAGAGTAAGTCCGTGTGTGCCTCCGAAGGCCAGCATCCCGTTTGTCGTGTTGCAGCAGGCTCTGTCATAGAACTGATTTCCTCCGATTCCGTCGGAAGCATAAAAGTTGATGAATTTGCCGACGGTCCTGTCGTATTTGCCGAGGCCGTATTGGGTGCTTACCCAGAGGTTGCCGTAGTTGTCCTCGGAAATGCTGCATATATCGTTGCATGGGGTTCCGGGAATAGGGCTGAGATTGTTTGCTATTGGGTCGTATTTCAAAAGGCCGTTTGCCACTGTTCCTACCCAGGCCATGCCTTCTTTGTCAACGGTTATGCAGGATGGAATGAATACAGACCTGTTGATGCACTCTGCCCAGTCTGTTTGAGATATATCGATATGACTGGCTTTCAGGGTTTTATGGTCAACATGATATAGCCCGTAGCCGAATGTTCCTACTATCAGGTCTCCACCCGGGAGGAAATCTATGCCTGCAACGAATGTATATACTCCGTCTGGGATGCCTAAATCAATGGTCTCGGAAGAACCGTCGCTTCCGAATCTCATCAGATTCATCCCGGTTCCTGCCCATATATGGGAATCTGAATCGGCTCTCATGCATAATACATAAAGGGTCGGCCATGAGTGGATGGGATACAATCTGTTTCCATCGAGCCTGTACACGGTCATTCCATTGTCCGAACCCACCCAAAGC
>CAMCIE010000018.1 GCA_945874815.1 uncultured Bacteroidales bacterium | reverse complement strand
CCTGTTCAGGCATTCTATAAAATATTCAGCCTCTTCACTAGTGTTGTAAGGAGCAAAGGAAGCCCTAAGCATTCCTGACACGCCGAATCTGTCCATTATAGGTTCCGCACACATTTGTCCTGACCTGGTTGCTATGCCCATCTTGTCAAGGATAAGAGCGAGATCCTCATGATGAACTCCTTCAACACAGAACGAAAACAAGGCTATCTTGTCATCCGCTGTTCCACGAGGAACACCGAAAAGCCGAATTCTCTCGTCTTTCAGAAGAGAGTCAAGCACAAAAGCCTTCACTCTTTCAAAATATTGAGTTAATTCATTACCATTCAATAATTTAAGGAATTCCAAAGCAGGTTTCAGAGTTATTGCTGAAGAGAAATTCTGAGTACCGGCCTCAAACTTCATAGGAAGCGGAGCATAAGTGGTTCCGGAGAATTTAACCGTACCGACCATCTCCCCGCCTCCCATGAACGGAGGCATTGCTTCAAGCCATTTCTTCTTTCCATACAATACTCCGGTACCCGTTGCAGCATAAATCTTATGACCTGAAAATGCATAAAAATCACAATCAATATCCTGCACGTCCACGCTGCAGTGAACAGCTCCCTGAGCTCCGTCAATCAAGACAGGAACTCCTTTTGAATGACAGATCCTCACAATTTCCTTCACCGGATTCACTATACCCAGTACATTGGAAATATGGCTGACACATACAATCGCAGTCTTGTCGTTCATCATATTCTCAAGACATTCAATCCTGAGATATCCATCATCATCAACAGGAAGCACTTTCAGGAAAGCTCCCTTCCTCTGACAGAGCATCTGCCAGGGAACTATATTGGAATGATGTTCAACTTCCGTTACAATGATTTCGCTTCCTTCCTTGACGAAGGCCTCACCGAAACTATAAGCGACAAGATTGATTGAAGCTGTTGTTCCGGAAGTAAAAATAACCTCTTCCCTGCTTTCAGCATTGATATATTGCCTGACTGCATCCCTTGCAGATTCATATTCCTCGGTAGCCTCGGATGCGAGCAAATGTACAGCCCTGTGAAGATTTGAATTATGGTTTCTGCTCGATTCATCCCACATTTCAATCACAGAAGAAAGCCTATGCCCTGTGGCAGCATTGTCCAAATACACGAGATTCTTTCCATACACTTTTCTCTCAAGTGCCGGGAACATGGAACGTATGTCAGTAATAGAAGCCATATTATTGTCTGAAAATCCTGCAAATTTACTAAACATATTTCTCTTTTAATCTGATTTTATGATAAATTTGCATCTGATACAAAAATCAGGCAGTATTATGATAGATTACATTAAAGGCAGGACCATAGAATTGACACCAACGGACATGGTTGTAGAGTGTCATGGAATAGGATACCGAATTCTTATATCACTTCAATCCTATGAAGGATTCAACGCAAAAGAAGATGTGACTGTATATATCCATCATTATTTGCGTGAAGACGAAGAACTCTACTATGGATTCTGCACAAAGGATGAAAGGGAACTTTTCCGTCTTCTGATCGGAGTGTCAGGTATAGGAGCTTCCACTGCCAGAATGATGTTGTCTTCCCTTACAGCGGATGAAATCAGAAACGCCATAATAGCGGAGGACATAAATAAGATAAAAAGCATTAAAGGAATAGGTCTTAAAAGTGCTCAGAGGCTCATTCTTGAGCTGAAGGACAAGGTTGTCAAAGGTGGTGGATCGGACACTACCCTCTTCCAGAGTGCAGCAAACAGCAATGCAGAAGAAGCTACCACGGCTTTGGTTATGCTCGGATTCACCAAACCAAATGTAAACAAAGTGCTTAATTCTATCATAAAAGAAAAGCCTGGAGCTTCTGTCGAGGAGCTTATTAAACTCGCTCTGAAAAAACTCTAGGCTTATGATTTAGTTCCACGTGGAACTTTTATCTTCCAAAATAAACCAGAAGGACGGATATATCGGCCGGGGAAACTCCGGATATACGGGAAGCCTGGGCTATTGTGCGAGGAGAGTACTTTTTCAATTTTTGTCTGCACTCAATTGAAAGGCTTTCTACCTTATCAAAGTCAAATCCATCAGGGATTATAAGATTCTCCAAACGCTGAATCTTATCTGCAAGTTGTTTCTCCCTCTCGATATAACCCTTATACTTGATAGAAATCTCAGAGGAATCAAGAATCTCTCTTTTGTAATTCTCTACTACAATTTCATCCATTCTCCCCCTTTCGAGAAGTGATAAAGGATATTCTGAATTGGTTTGAAGCACATATCCGGCATCTGTCATTGAAATCGCATGACCGTAATCTGAACCTAAAGTATTACTTAAACCAGAATATGAATTATACTTTACAAGGTCTGAATAATCCTTACATAAACCTTTAAGCGGAGATTCAAACATCTCATCAATATTAATTTGATATTTATTTAGTGTTCCACGTGGAACTAAATCAAACAAAGAATGAATCGATGTCTGAGGACGTGAAATAAGACTTGAAATCTTAACTCTATGCTCAACGGGAGAAGATGAAACCGATTCCAAGTATGGATTAACCTCATCAGGCTTGATGGATGCCTGCTCGAAAAAATCATTAAAGGACGAAATTTTATCGTACTTTTTCATGGTATAATCATACCTGAAATCATCAGCAAGTCCAATGGTATGAGAAATAGGGGTAAGTCTGAGGTCAGCATTATCCTGTCTGAGAAGAATCCGGTATTCTGCCCTTGAGGTAAACATTCTATAGGGTTCATCGACACCTTTAGTAATGAGGTCATCAATCAGAACACCAATATAAGCCTCGTCTCTTTTCAAAATGAACGGATCTTTTTCGTGAACCTTAAGATGTGCGTTAATACCAGCCATCAAACCCTGGGCAGCAGCTTCCTCATACCCGGTAGTTCCGTTAATCTGTCCGGCAAAGAAGAGATTTTCTATTTCTTTAAGTTCAAGGGTTGGTTTAAGCTGAGTAGGATCAAAATAGTCATACTCTACTGCATAGGCTGGGCGGAAAACTTTAACATATTCAAGTCCTTTGATTGAATGCAGAGCATCCATCTGTATATTCAAAGGAAGAGAAGAAGAAAATCCCTGGAGATAATATTCATTGGTAAATCTTCCTTCGGGTTCAAGAAAAAGCTGATGTTCTTGTTTGTCGGCAAATGTCCGGAGCTTATCCTCAATGCTCGGGCAGTAACGTGGTCCAATTCCTTTAATGAGTCCAGTGAATAGAGGAGAATCTCCGAACCCGCTCTTCAGGATGTCATGTACTTGAGGATTGGTATGTACAATGAAACATGGCATCTGGGGAGTTCCATTCTGTGCTGTTGAGAGATAAGGAAGATATGAGAATTTATCAGGAACAACATCCCCGGTCTGCTGAACGAGCTTTGAGGTATCAACAGAAGAAATATCAATTCTTGGAGGAGTGCCGGTTTTCATTCTTGCCGTCTGGATTCCCATTGTAACAAGTTGCGAAGTCAAACCATGAGAAGGCAACTCCCCTATCCTTCCCCCTTCGAACATTGTCCTTCCGATGAACATTTTTCCGTCAAGGAAGGTTCCGGCAGTCAGGATAACTGTCTGAGAATTGAAAATTGCCCCAGTAGTTGTACGGACTCCGGAAATTTTTGAGCCAGAAAAGACAAAACAAGTGACTGTATCTTGGTAAATATCTAATTTACAATTACTTTCGAGAATTTTGCGCCAGTTGAGAGAAAAATGTATTTTATCACATTGAGCGCGAGGGCTCCACATTGCCGGCCCTTTAGAGCGGTTCAGCATCCGGAACTGAAGAGTTGAAGAGTCCGTTACTATGCCCGTATAACCTCCTAAAGCATCTATCTCTCTGACTATCTGACCTTTAGCTATTCCACCTATAGCTGGATTACAAGACATCTGGGCAAATTTGCCCATATCCATGGATATCAGCAAGACTGATGACCCCATCCTTGAGGCTGCCATAGCGGCTTCACAACCTGCATGACCACCTCCAACTACTATTACATCGTATTTGATACTAAACATTATATAAGCTCTCTTAATGAAAGATAGTAATTCTCCTTCTTTCTCATCATTTCAATATCAGACTCAGAATGATCATCATAACCTATAAGGTGCAAGACTCCATGAACAATCACTCTGTTGAGTTCATCCTCGAACTCGGTTCCATATTCAACAGAGTTTTCCCTGACACTGTCAACACTTATGAATAGATCTCCTGACAGTTTATCAGATTCACAATAATCGAAAGTGATTATATCCGTGAAATAATCATGTTGGAGATATTTCTGGTTAACGTCAAGAATATAATTGTCAGAACAGAATATTATAGAGATGTTGCCGATTCGGCGAATCTCACTCTCTGCTACAAGTTTTAACCAACGGTTGTTCTTGGTTTTACCCTTAAAAATGAAGTCTGTATCCTCAAAATAATAGGAAATCATGGCAAAAAAATTTTTGCAAATCTACAAAATGTATAAAAAGTTTGAAATAAAAATTATTCTTTCTAACTTTACCGGGCAAAAGTGAATATATAAATACACTAACAGATATGGAAATCAAAAAGTCAGAGAAGGCAAGCTTGGAGAACAAGAAACTCCTGTTTGTGGAAATTGGGCTTGTGATTGCATTAGGCATTACACTCGTAGGATTCGAGTGGACAAGCACTGAAACTACTGTATCTTCACTTGAAGATACTACCCAGATCGTAACCGAAGAGGAAATTATTCCTATTACCCAGGAAACCCCTCCACCTCCTCCATCAGCACCTAAGATTCCTATTCTCTCAGACCAGATTGACATCGTTGACGATGAAATCAAAGTTGATGATGACATGTTCATGAACCTCGAGGATGATGCAAACTCAGGAGTTGAGATTATGGACTATGTAGAGGTTGAAGAGGAAGTTGTCGAGGAAGAGGCTATCCCATTCCAGTTGGTAGAGGAGAAACCTTCATTCCAAGGTGGAGATGCAAACCAGTTCTCAAAATGGGTGAACTCAAGACTCGTTTATCCTGAGATTGCAAAAGAGAATGGTGTTCAGGGTCGTGTTACACTCCAGTTTACAGTTGAGAAAGATGGATCGGTTACCAAAGTTAAAGTTCTTCGTGGCGTTGACCCATCACTTGACAAAGAGGCTGTCAGAGTAGTTTCAATGTCTCCGAAATGGAAACCAGGAAAACAGAGAGACCGTGCAGTTCCTGTAACTTACACATTCCCTGTTATCTTCCAGTTGAGATAATTTAATTATAATAATATAAACGACCGACCAAAGTTTTGATCGGTCGTTTTTCTGATTTAACATGGCTAAAATAGAAGAAAAATATAGGGAAAGAGCTGTCTTTGTAGGAGTAATAAAGCAGGGAGACGACGAAAGACAGATAATGGAATATCTTGATGAACTTGAGTTTCTTGCCGAGACGGCTGGAGCTGAAGGTCAGAAGAAATTTATTCAGAAAGTAGATAAGCCTGATAACAGGACTTATATAAGAAGTGGCAAACTTCAGGAGATAAAAACTTATATCGAAGAAAACGCTATAGATGTGGTTATCTTTGATGATGAGCTCTCCCCTACCCAATTGAGAAACATAGAAAGGGAGCTGAATGTGAGGATATTGGACAGAACTAATCTGATTCTTGACATTTTTGCTCAGAGGGCTAAGACTGCTTATGCTAAAATGCAGGTTGAACTTGCTCAATACCAATATCTTCTTCCTCGTCTGACGCGTATGTGGACTCACCTTGAAAGGCAGAAGGGAGGTATCGGTATGAGAGGTCCTGGCGAGACTCAGATTGAGACAGACCGAAGGATTATCCAGGATAAGATAAGCAAGTTGAAGGAGCAGCTGAAGAAGGTTGACAAACAGATGGCTTCACAGCGGGGAAACAGGGGTTCTTTAGTGAGAATTTCACTTGTAGGATATACCAACGTTGGTAAGAGTACATTGATGAATCTGCTGGCCAAGAGCGACGTATTTGCAGAGAATAAACTATTCGCTACTCTTGATACTACTGTAAGGAAAGTGGTTATTGAAAATGTTCCATTCCTGCTCAGCGACACAGTTGGTTTCATCAGAAAACTGCCTACACAACTTGTCGAGGCATTCAAAAGTACTCTCGACGAAGTACGCGAAGCTGATATTCTGATGCATGTGGTGGACATTTCTCACCCGAATTTTGAAGAGCATATTAGAGTTGTCGAAGAAACTCTGAAGGATATCAAGGCGATAAACAAGCCTATTTTCGTCGTATTTAACAAGATTGACGCCTACAGGTATGAAGAGTACGACGAGTTCTCATTAGAGCCTAAAAGGCCCGAAAATTACACTTTGGAGGAGTTTAAGAACAGCTGGATTGCAAAAGAGAATACGCCTTGCATTTTTATCTCTGCAAAGAATAAGATTGGGATTGATAAATTGAGGGGGGATTTATACAAAATGGTGGCGGAAATTCATGCGGGGAGATATCCTTTTGATAATTTTCTTTGGTAGATTTCTCCGCTTCGGTGCTTCGCACCTCGGGTCGAAATGACATATTAAAAAAGAGAGGCTGACGACGTCAGTCTCTCTTTTTTAATATGAATTACAGGAATTAGTCCTGGAATTTAGCGCAAAGATACTCTCTGTTAAGACGGGCAATGTGTGATACTGTGATGTGTTTAGGACACTCCATCTCACAAGCTCTGGTGTTTGTACAAGCACCGAATCCGAGCTCATCCATCTTTGCAACCATAGCTTTGGCACGTTTTGCACCCTCTACCTTACCCTGAGGAAGGAGAGCTAGTGAGCTGACGCGTGCAGCGACAAAGAGCATAGCAGAACCGTTCTTACAAGTAGCTACGCAAGCACCGCAACCGATACAAGCAGCACCGTCCATGCTTTCTTCAGCTTTCTCGTGTGAGATAGGAATAGCATTTCCATCAGGAACACCGCCTGTTCCAACTGAGATGAAACCACCTGCCTGAAGAATTTTGTCAAATGCCTGACGATCCACAACGAGGTCTTTGATTACAGGGAAACCCTTGCTTCTCCAAGGCTCGATTGTGATAGTGTCGCCATCTTTGAATTTACGCATGTGAAGCTGGCAAGTAGTAACTTCATCGTCTGGACCATGTGCCCTTCCGTTAATATACAATGAGCATGCTCCGCAAATACCTTCACGGCAATCGTGGTCAAATGATACAGGACCGCTGCTCTTGCAACCTTTATCGACTGCAACAGGATCCAGACCCTCTGCTATCAACTGTTCATTGAGGATATCGAGCATCTCGAGGAAAGAACTGTCAGGAGAAATGTTCTTTACCTTATATGTCTCAAAATGTCCTGCTGACTTGGCGTTTTTCTGACGCCAAACTTTCAATGTCAAATCCATGTCAATTAGTCTTTATAGTTTCTTGTTGCAATCTTAATATTCTCATAAACAAGAGGCTCCTTATGAAGCTCAGGCTCAGCACCTTCTCCCTTGTACTCCCATGCAGCAACGTACATGTAGTTCTGGTCATCCCTCTTGGTCTCACCATCTTCAGTCTGCATTTCCTCACGGAAGTGACCACCGCAGGACTCGTTCCTGTTAAGGGCGTCACGAGCCATGAGCTCACCGATTTCAAAGAAGTCAGCAAGACGGAGAGCTTTCTCAAGTTCCTGGTTGAACTCACCGTTTACACCGGCTACATATACGTTCTTCCAGAACTCAGCCTTGAGGTCCTGAATGAGTTTGATTGCCTTTTTGAGACCTGCCTCGTTACGTGCCATTCCGACATACTCCCACATGATGTGTCCGAGCTCTTTGTGGAATGAGTCAACAGAACGTTTTCCTTTGATAGAGAAAAGTTTGCTGATCTTATCCTTTACAGCCTTCTCTGCTGCTGCAAACTCAGGAGCATTAGTGTCTGTCTTAGGCTCTTTAAACTTGGAAGCAAGGTAGTCTCCGATTGTATAAGGAAGGATGAAATAACCGTCAGCAAGACCCTGCATCAAAGCGGAAGCACCAAGACGGTTTCCGCCATGGTCAGAGAAGTTAGCCTCTCCGATTGCATAAAGACCAGGGATTGTAGTCATGAGGTTATAGTCAACCCAGATTCCACCCATTGTATAGTGGATAGCAGGGTAGATCATCATAGGCTCCTTGTAAGGGTTGGTATCAGTAATCTTCTCATACATCTGGAAGAGGTTACCGTAACGCTCGCGGATCTTATCCTCACCAAGTCTCTCAATGGCAGTCTTGAAATCAAGGAATACTGCGAGTCCGGTCTCATTCACACCAAATCCTGCGTCACAACGCTCTTTTGCAGCACGTGATGCAACGTCACGAGGAACGAGGTTTCCGAATGCAGGATAACGACGCTCGAGATAATAGTCGCGGTCTTCCTCTGCAATCTGAGAAGGTTTGATCTGATGTTTGCGAAGTTTCTCAACATCCTCTTTCTTCTTAGGAACCCAGATACGTCCGTCATTTCTGAGTGATTCTGACATAAGTGTCAGCTTGGACTGCTGCTCACCGTGAACAGGAATACATGTAGGGTGGATCTGTGCGAAGCAAGGATTAGCGAAGAATGCTCCCTTCTTGTAGCACTGCCAAGCTGCAGAACCGTTGCTGTTCATAGCGTTTGTAGAAAGGAAGTAAGTGTTTCCATATCCACCGGATGCAATGACAACTGCGTGTGCGCCGAATCTTTCGATTTCGCCTGTCACAAGGTTTCTTGCAATGATACCCTTAGCCTCACCATTGATAAGAACAAGGTCCAGCATCTCATGACGAGGGTAAGACTTGACTGTTCCTGCGGCAATCTGACGGTTCAGAGCAGCATAAGCACCAAGGAGAAGCTGCTGACCGGTTTGTCCGCGGGCGTAGAAGGTACGACTAACCTGCGCACCTCCGAAAGAGCGGTTGGCGAGAAGTCCGCCGTACTCCCTTGCAAAAGGAACACCCTGTGCCACGCACTGGTCAATGATGTTGTTGCTGACCTCTGCAAGACGATAGACATTCGCCTCACGTGAACGATAGTCACCGCCTTTGATGGTATCATAGAAAAGACGATAGACAGAGTCATTGTCATTCTGGTAGTTCTTTGCTGCATTGATACCTCCCTGTGCTGCGATAGAGTGAGCACGACGAGGTGAATCGCTGATACAGAATACCTTGACATTGTAACCGAGTTCACCCAGAGAAGCAGCTGCAGATGCTCCGCCGAGTCCGGTTCCTATGACAATGACTTCGAGTTTCCTTTTGTTGCCAGGACTGACAACACGGATCTGAGATTTGTGCTTTGTCCATTTCTCAGACAAAGGTCCCTCAGGAATCTTAGAAATAAGTTTTTCGGCCATTTTATAGAGTAAATTGAAATTTCGGCACAATTTTACGGATTTTTAGGCAAACGAACAAACTTTAGAAGCTATCAGCATGGAAAACTTCTAAAACAATGTATTTTCGCCCTCCGACTGAGGCATGATGCCTAGGTGAGAATAAGCAAGTGAGGTCACTTCCCTGCCCCTCGGAGTCCTTACGATGAATCCCTCCTTTATAAGGAATGGCTCATATACTTCCTCCAATGTTCCCTGGTCTTCGCCGACCGCCGTGGCTATTGTATTGGCTCCGACAGGTCCTCCCTTGAATTTGGTAATTATGGTCCTCAATATCTTATTGTCGATGGCATCCAGTCCCCTCTTGTCTATATTGAGTGCATCCAGCGCAAATCTTGCTATTTTAAGGTCAATTTTTCCGTTTCCCATGACCTGGGCAAAGTCTCTGACCCTTCGCAGAAGCGAGTTGGCTATTCGCGGTGTTCCGCGGCTCCTGAGGGCAATCTCCAGAGCCGCATCATCGTCGATACCTATCTTCAGAATCGATGCACTCCTTTTTACTATATGTACAAGGGTTTCCGTATCGTAATATTCCATGGCGCAAGTGATTCCGAAACGGGCCCTCAGAGGGGCAGTGAGAAGACCGCTTCTGGTAGTGGCTCCGACGAGGGTGAAAGGATTGAGGGAGATACGGACAGAACGGGCTCCGGGGCCTTTGTCTATCATTATATCTATGACAAAATCCTCCATCGCCGAATAAAGATACTCTTCCACCACAGGAGAAAGCCTGTGAATCTCGTCAATGAAGAGTACGTCACCCTCATCCAATGAGGTAAGAAGACCCGCCAGATCACCAGGCTTGTCCAGGACAGGGCCGGAAGTCACCTTCATGTTCACCCCCAGTTCATTGGCGATAATATGTGCCAGGGTGGTTTTTCCCAGTCCGGGAGGGCCATGGAACAGAACATGGTCGAGGGACTCCCCTCTCATTTTTGCCGCCGCGACGAATATCTTCAAGTTGGCAATTATCTTGTCCTGACCGGAGAAATCCTGGAGCTCCTGCGGCCTTATTATTCCATCCAATTCCTTATCTTTGCCCTCGCTGACTTTGCGGGGATCGAAATCACTGCTGCTCATCATCAAAAAAATAATATACAAATATAGATATATTTTTAAAGATTTAATATGATAATAAATGTGTGAATATGTTAACAACGGAAACATACATTTGATTATCAATGTTTTATAATTTCACAATCTGTTAATAAACCTGATATGAACTCCTTTGGAAAATGTTGATGAATAATTTTGATTTGAAATTCCACAGCCGTAATATATGGATTTATCAAATCTGCCAATTAAGTTTTCAATTGCTTTCAACAGGGTTTTGAACGGGTTATCAACAGAAAATTCAGAAAAATGTTAATAAGTACAACATCCGTTAACAAACTATCGGAACAGATAGTCCGGGAGAGGGAAATATTCTGTGGAGGACTTTTCCTTTCCGCAAGATGGTTTGTTTTGTCACAGCTTGATTATCAAGGAATTCAACTGATTGTTCTTCCTGACAGGGATGCTGCGGAATACTGTGCGGCAGACCTTTACAACCTTATGCAGGGTGACACCGTGTTCTTCCTTCCGGATTCCGGCAAGAATCTGGAAAGGAGCAATTACAAATCATCCCTCGGAGTACAGAGAACGTCCGCAATAGGAAGGATACTGGAATGTGCTTCAACGGGGGAAAACATGGTGGCAGTAACATATCCCGATGCTCTTGAGGAAGGGATTCCGGATCCGGATTCAATCAGGAAGACACTGATGAAACTCTCGGTTTCCGATGAAGTGAGTCATGAAGATATTGCGACAGCCCTCTGTGAAAATGGATTCGAGAGAGTTGATTTTGTTGCCGAACCGGGTCAGTTTTCGGTCAGGGGAGCCATCATTGACATTTTCTCATATTCATGGAATGATCCTTTCCGAATTTCTTTCTTCGGTGATGAAATAGAATCAATCAATATCTTTGACTGCAATACCCAGTTGTCGAAGGAAAAGGTGGAGAGCGCCGAGATATTTCCGGACATTGTTGCTTCGGATTCCGAAACGAGCATTTCCATAACGGAAATTTTCCCTGAAAATACCCTTTGCTGGCTCGATTCATCCGATATGTACAAGCAGAGAGGATTCTTTGACGAACTGGCCAAATTCGTCAGGATATATACTGACGTACCTCTTTCCAGGACCGATGTTGAGCCGGTGAAGT
>CAMCIE010000017.1 GCA_945874815.1 uncultured Bacteroidales bacterium | reverse complement strand
GGCAAGAGCAGTGAATTTATAACCTTTTCTTTTGAGAATGATACCTGCAGGGATACCCATGCAAGCATAAGCGATGAAGTTGGCAAGGGTGCCGAGCTGTGAAAGGGCTTTGGAAGCGCCGAACTGTTTAGTGACGATTACTCCCATCGAACCCGCGAAATTGGTGACGAATGCAATCATGAAGAAGAGGGCAAACATCACGATAATTGCTGGTAGGTTTTTGTTTTTTGACATGTTATTGAATGTTAATAATTATTTATGGTCGTTTATTGTCAGAAAAGCGGCATCTAAGGTACGAATTATTTTCTAAATACCACCACTGACACACATAATTTAAACATAAGACGAAATAATTAAACACAAATGCAAACCGGAAAATCATAGTTTGAGATGGCAGAATATAAAAATAGCAGGGTCCCCTCCCCAAGGAACCCCGCCGTATATAAAACGAACTTAACAAATAGACACGAAAAAAATTCTGATGTCTTGTACAAAGGTAATGATTTAAAATCAAATTCCAAACTTTTGCGAAAAAATTGTAATAAAAATTACAAAATATTGAATTATTTAGGAATTATTACCCCACTTTCTCAAAAAAATATGTAAGAATTCACGAATTCCGGTATTCACTCGGTGTCATTCCCGTACGGGCCTTGAAGAATTTGTAGAATACTGACTGATTCGGAAAATTCAGCTGGTAAACAATCTCCTTTATGGTCGATGAAGAATATTTCAGGAGATTCTTTGCTTCGAGTATGACATAAGCATCAATCCATTCAGGAGCCGAACGGCCGGTAGCCGCCTTGATAAGCTTTGAAAGATATTTTGGCGTCAGGCACAGGCTGTCAGCATAGAACCCGACATTCCTGTATTTGGAATAATTCTCCGAAACAAGCCTGATGAACTGATCGAAAACCTGACGGCCCCTGCTGGTAGATGCAGGAACGGCAGCATTCATGGCTTTCAGATTCCTTGAATGAACTCCGGCGAGAAGGTAGAACAATGACGAAATGATAGAGCTGACCGAATCCACCTTGTACGTGCTCTGCAATGTCATTACCTTCCCCATGAGCTCCATATAACTGCCCACAACAGAGGATTCCTCCTCCGACAAATTCAGGCAGGGATTGCCAATCATGGTAACACCCTCATTGAACATCTTATTGATGTCAACCCGCAGAGAGTGCACGAATTCCTTTGACATTATTATGCCTGCAAAATGCATATCCTCTTCCGTGCCCAGAATCTCATTCACTTTTATAATATTGCCAGGAGTACTCAGGAACAGAGTATTGTCACTCATCTGGAACTCGTTCAGATTGACTGTAAGTCTGATATTCCCCTTCAGGCAGAACATGGCGAGATGAGCCTCCAGACGGCAAGGATGCCTGAACATGTGAATTCCATCCTTATATCTGACATCTACAAGGCAAATATCATCTCCCATCCACAAGCATCTCGATGAAGGAAGTTCCTCCTTCAGCTGAGTAATGGTAAAATTATGTAAATCCTTTATTTCCATCCTTACGGTTTCTTTTCACAAATACCAAGCTCTGTAAAACTGCAAAAAGCAATCCGTCCCGGCCTGTTTTTCATCTTTTCGACTTTTTGAATACATTTTCACGAAAAAAAGCAACGGAAGATTAATCATCCGTTGCTTTGTCTATTATTAAATCACCATTACAGTGAGGCAATATTCTTTTCGTTCACGATAGACTTGCCTTCCGGAGTGTATGCGAATGCCATTCTGTCAGCATATACTGATTCGGCAACGCGGCGGACTACCTTCATGGAACTGTTCATCATGTGATTCTGCTCAGTGAAAGGCTCAGGGAGCACGCAGACTGCAGCAGGGAGCCATCTCTCTGGGAATGCGCCATAATTTGAGCCTCCTTTACGATAAGAATCAATCTCAGCCTGGATTTTCTCAAGCATTATGGTCTTTGCCTCACGGGATTCAAGGTCAATTCCCGGTTTTGCCGACTGAACATAAGCCTTGAGATTGTCTTTGTGAGGTACAACCAGTGCGATGGTATAAGGGTCCTGGCTGTTGTGCAGGATGATATTTTCAATATATTTTGAATTTTCACCTATTGACTCCTCAATCAGTTCAGGTGAGTATTTTTCTCCATCCGAGCTGATGAGCAGGCATTTGAATCGTCCTACAACATAGAGGAAGCGTTCATCCCTCATATAACCCATATCTCCGGTATGGAGCCATCCGTCAACGACAGTGTCAGCCGTAGATTTAGGATTTTTCCAATAACCGGCCATGACATTCTCTCCCTTGATACAGATTTCTCCCCTCTGGCCATAGCCGAGTTCTTTGCCATTATCATCCAATATCTTGATTTCCATTGGTTTGACCACGCATCCTGAAGAGCCGAGGATATGGTATTCAAATGAGTTGGCAGAAATGATAGGGGTTGCCTCTGAAAGTCCGTAGCCCTGGAACATCGGGATTCCGATGGCATAATAATATCTCTGAAGGTCGATATCAAGAAGTGCACCGCCACCTACGAAGAAACGCATTCTGCCGCCAAGTGCCTCGCGTACGCTCTTGAAGACAAGTTTATCAAAGAGTTTCACGAATGGTTTTCTCCAGAAGCTGGTGCCTGCGCCTTTATTATAGCCTTCCTTATTATATATTATGGCGTTCTTGAGTGCCATATTGTAGAGTTTCTCCACAAATGGGCCCTTTGCCTTGACTCCGGCCTCGATTGTTTTCTTGAAGCTCTTTGCAAGGGACGGTACCGAAAGCATGATTGTAGGACGGATGGCCTTGATGGTGGAAGGAATGTTGCGGAGGCTGTTGCTCGGAACGGTTGCAAATGACGATCCGTATGACATAAGAGTATAGAAGCCGGCAACGTGGGCGAAGCAGTGGTCGAGCGGAAGAATGATGAGCATCACATCGTCCTCGCGGCAGCCTATGACTGAGTGAGCCTGCTCGACATTGGCCGTGTAGTTCCTGTGTGTCAGGAGAATACCCTTAGGATCGGCTGTCGTGCCTGAAGTGTAGCTGATGTTTGCATAGTCATCAGGACCGACTGATTTGTATCTCTGGATGAACAGGTCTTCATTCTTTTCGAGGAATTCATCTCCCATCTTCATGATGTCACCGATGAAAATCTCATTCTCCCTCATATCCTTCAGCTGGTCGAATACAATGACTTTTTCGACCATAGGACATTGAGGAAGGATGGCCCTGATTTTGGAAATCTGCGATGCGGAGGTGAAAACATATTTGGAGTCTGAATGTTTTACCCTGAATACCAGGTCGTTTGCTTCCTCAAGTTTGATTGACAAAGGGACATTCACTCCTCCGGCATAGAGGATACCAAGTTCACCGATTACCCACAGGTTGCGGCCCTCGGAAAGGAAGGACACCTTTTCACCTTTCTGCAGGCCGAGAGCCATGAGTCCGGCTCCGATGCGGTATGCATCCTTTTTTGTCTGCTCATAGGTGGTCTGAGTCCATTGGTCACCGACCTTCTCCCAAAGGAAGGTGTTCTTTGAATATTTCGCTACGTACTTTTCTACGAATTCAATGATTGTAAGCCTCTTAACGTCTGCCATAATATAAGTTTGAAGGTTTGGGGTTATTCATTTTTAAACAGTCCGAACAATTCGGCGTCTATTCTGTCGGTCACTTCCCTGAAGTCTTCAGGGCGGTTCTCGAATTTGATGCGGTCAACGTCCAGTATGAGAAGCCTGTGCTTGTAGTCCTTGATCCAGCTTTCATATCTTTCGTTGAGTCCTGTAATATAGTCAATTCTGATGCTTTTCTCATACTCGCGTCCTCTTTTCTGTATCTGTCCGATCAGGTTCGGAATCGACGAACGGAGGTAAATCAACAAATCAGGCGGATTCACCAGGGACATCATCAGGTCGAAAAGGTCTGAATAATTCTCAAAATCCCTTGTGCTCATCAGACCCATTCCATGAAGGTTCGGAGCGAAGATGCGCGCATCCTCATATATGGTCCTGTCCTGGATTATGACATCATTGCATTTGGAAATATCAACGACATCCTTGAAGCGTTTATTCAAAAAATATACCTGAAGATTGAAAGACCATCTCTCCATATCTTCGTAGAAGTCAGCGAGATATGGATTGAAATCAACAGATTCGAATTTCGGAGTCCATCCGTAATGTGCGGCCAGCATCTTGGTTAAGGTTGTCTTGCCGCTGCCGATGTTGCCGGCGATTGCGATGTGCATAACTATACGATTTTTTAAAGTTTCACGTATTCGAATGGCAAATTTAGTAACTCTTTTCGTATTTTTGTGAATAAAAACATTTTTTGGATGATACATACCGAATTTTTCATCTTCAATGCTTTTCAGCAGAGATGCACCGTACTTTGGGACGAAGGTGGCAGATGCGCCATAATCGACCCGGGATTCTATGATATTTCAGAAAGGGACAAATTGTTCAACTTCATCAGGGACAAAGGGTTGAGACCGGAATGCATCTTGCTGACACACGCTCATTTCGACCATGTCTGCGGTATGGTGGAAACTGCCCGCAAGTACGGGATTCCGGTCTATATGGACAGTGCCGACAAGGTTATCCTGGAGGTTGCCAATGTTGAGCTTTGCAATGCCTTCGGGTTCAGATTGCCGGAGGGATGCGGTTCTTTGAAGGAAGATCCATGCAGGTATATTTATATAAAGGAGGGTGACATCATTGATGCCGGCTCCATGAAATTCGAGGTCATATCCACCCCTGGCCATACTCCGGGAGGTGTTTGCTACCTGGAAAGGGCAGAAAAAATCCTCATCAGCGGAGATACCTTGTTTGCCGGGGCCATCGGCCGTACGGACAACCAATGGGGGGATTATGATGAACTTATCAAGGGAATCCTGACCAAACTGATGGTTCTGGAGGGGGATACAGATGTCATTCCAGGACACGGGCCTATAACTTCAATTGCCAGGGAAGGAATGACAAAACCATTCCTGCTCCCGTTCAACGAGCCTTATGAGGATTTGTAAAACATGGAAGACAAGCATGAATATATCGAAATAAGCGGTGCTTCCGCCCATAACCTGAAGGGTGTCTCTTTATCTATCCCAAGGGACAAGTTCGTGGTTATCACCGGATTAAGCGGCAGCGGCAAGTCATCGCTGGCGTTCGACACCATATATGCCGAGGGTCAGAGAAGGTATATGGACACACTCTCGACTTACGCCAAGCATTTCATGGGCATATTGGAAAAACCGGAAGTCGAATCCATCAACGGGCTCAGCCCCATCATTGCCATCGAGCAGAAAACCACCGGCAACAACCCCAGATCGACGGTGGGAACCATCACCGAGATTTATGATTTCCTGCGACTTCTGTACGCCAGGGCATCGAAGGCCTATTCCCCTGCCACCGGCAAGGAAATGGTGAAATATACTGACGAACAGATTGTCAGTCTGATACTTGACAATTATTCCGGAAGGAAATGCTATCTGCTCGCTCCGCTCGTAGTGGGACGAAAGGGACATTACAAAGAGCTTTTTGACCAGCTCAGGCGACGTGGTTACACCCAGGTGCGCATCGACGGCCAGCTTAAGGAACTCAACGAAGTGACGGCTCTGGACAGGTACAAGGCCCATTTCATCGAACTGGTCATCGACAGGCTGAAGCCTGCGGACAAGGATATCAAGCGGATAAGGGACTCTGTCATGTCGGCATTGAACTACGGAAAAGGCTCGCTTGCGGTGATGGACCAGGAAACCGGGCATGTGAACCATTATTCCAAACATTTGGTTTGCCCCGACACGGGAATTTCTTTGGCGGAACCGGCTCCACATTCATTCTCTTTCAACTCTCCCCAAGGTTATTGCCACCATTGCAAGGGACTCGGCCAGATTGTGGATGTCAATATGGACAGTATCATTCCCGACAGGACAAAATCAATCGCCGACGGCGGCATCGTTCCTCTCGGAAAGATCAGAGAGACGAGGAAATTTGACATAATACGCTCAATAGCAAGAAAATATAGTTTCTCTTTATATGATCCTATCGAGGATTTGCCGGAAGAGGTTGTCAGTTTGATAGTCTTCGGTTCGGATGAACTGTTCCGAGTCGGAGAGGGGACTTCGTCGGAGATGGTTTCATTCGCCGGCATAGTTGAGGATATCAACGAGAAAATAACCTGCCCGGTCTGCAACGGCACCAGGCTGAACAAGGACACCCAGTGCTTCAAGATTGACGGAAAGACCATTTCAGAGGTCTCCGCCATGGAGATCAGCACTCTGAAGTCGTGGCTGGAGTCTCTTGAGGATGTGTTCGGCAAAAGGGAAAATGCCATTGCAAGGGATATTCTCAAAGAATTGAAAGACAGGGTTTCGTTTCTGCTGGATGTGGGTCTTGATTATCTGAGCCTGGACAGGGCAACTGCTTCACTTTCAGGAGGAGAGAGCCAGAGAATCAGGCTTGCAACACAGATTGGCTCCAAGTTGGTCAATGTGCTTTATATATTGGATGAGCCGAGCATTGGTCTGCATCAGAGGGATAACAGAAAGCTGATTGCATCTCTGAAAAAGTTGCGTGACGAGGGCAATTCGGTGATGGTGGTCGAGCATGATGCCGAGACGATGATGGCGGCTGACTGGCTTGTGGATGTGGGCCCCGGAGCCGGCGAGAACGGAGGCCATATTTGTCTGAGTGCTCCTGTGGATGTCATCGGGAAGGAGGGCGGTTCCAAAGAGTTCCACGATCCTTCCAGAATTATTATAAAACCCTCTGTCACACTTGATTATCTTCTTGGAAAGAATAGCATCAAGGTGCCTGCCCAAAGGCGGCAGGGCAACGGTCTGATGCTTGGTATCAGAGGGGCAAGGGGCAATAATCTCAAGAGTATAGATGTGGATTTTCCTTTGGGAATATTGATCGGCATAAGCGGAGTGAGCGGCAGCGGCAAGTCTTCCCTTATCAACGATACTCTGATGCCGGTGCTGAAGAACAAGTTCTACAATGCCAAGATGCAGCCTCTTCCATACGGGGAACTCGTTGGTGTTGAGAATATTGACAAGCTCATCGAGATTGACCAGAGTCCTATAGGAAGGACTCCGAGGAGCAATCCGGCCACTTTCACAGGGGTGTTCAATGATATCCGCAACTTGTTCGAGGCGACTCCGGATGCCAAGGTCCGCGGTTTCAAGGCGGGCAGGTTCTCTTTCAATGTTCCGGGCGGAAGATGCGAAGAGTGCAAGGGTGCCGGTATCAAGGTAATCGAGATGAACTTCCTGCCTTCGGTCAATGTGGTCTGCGACCAGTGCCGTGGAAAACGTTACAAGAATGACACTCTGGCCGTACGTTACAAGGGAAAGAACATCAACGATGTACTGGAAATGCCTGTCAGTCAGGCTTATGAGTTTTTTGAGAATATTCCTTCGATTGCTCCTAAGCTTAAGGCTATGGTGGATGTCGGTCTGGGCTACGTAAAGCTGGGTCAGTCTGCCGTGACCTTGTCAGGTGGTGAGAGCCAGAGGATGAAACTGGCGTCGGAGCTGGCCAAAAAGGGAACCGGAAATACTTTGTACATTCTGGATGAACCGACCACAGGTCTTCATTTCGAAGATATCAAGGTGCTTCTGGATGTGCTGAACAGGATTGTGGACCAGGGCAACACCGTAATTATCATCGAGCATAACCTTGATGTACTGAAAAGCGTGGACTATATTTTTGACATGGGTCCCGAGGGTGGAAAGCGGGGTGGAATGATTGTTGCTCAGGGCACGCCCGAACAATTGGCGGAGGACCCTGATTCCGTCACCGGACCTTTCCTTCGTGAAATACTATAATACCGGACAACCATTTGAAATACCGAGAGGTCGTCTGTCATGTCGGACAACCACTTGTAAAACCAAGAGCCCGTTTGTCATGTCGAGCGAAGTCGAGACATCTAATAACAATAAACAATGAAAATCACCTGCCAAAACACCAGCAAAACATACGAAGTGCCCATGGGAACAACCCTCCAGGCCTTCGCCCTAGCCCATAAAGAAGAAATAACCGACCCCAGCTTCGGTTCCGGCGGAATACTCGCTGCCATCGTCGACAACAAGCTCAAAGAGCTGGAATTCAAGATGTTGGAACCTCACACCATCAGATTCATAGGCTATGGACATCCTGATGGAAGGAGGACATATATCCGTACGCTCTGCTTCGTCCTGCAAAATGTGGTCAGCAGGATGTTTCCGGACAAAGTGCTCGCGATAGACTACTCCCTGCCAAGCGGACTGTACTGCGAACTGCGTGAACAGAAAGAGCTGGAAGACGGAAGACCTGACGTGTATTTTTTGACTGACGAGCAGATTGAGGCCATCCGTCAGGCAATGTCGGAGCTGATACAAAGAGATTTGCCTATCACCAAGTCAAAAATGACTGCCGAAGAGGCACAAGGCCATTTTGCAGCTAAGCATCAGTTGGAGAAAATCAACCTTATGCATACTCTCGGAAGGTTCAGATATAGTGTATATTCTCTTGATGGACAAATAGATACATTCTATGGTCCTCAACTTTCATCGACTGGGGCCATCAAAATATTCGACCTTGTAGGATTCAGCAATGGGTTCTGTCTGCAATATCCGATGGACGGAAATATGGACAGGATGCTGCCGATGAAGAAGCAGTCCAAGATTGCTACTGCGCTTAAAGGGCATTCGGACTGGTGCGCCATGATGGGTGTCAAAGGTGTCGGCACATTGAACAAAGTGGTCCAGAGCGGGCACATAGTGGAGCTGATCAATCTGTGTGAGTCGCTTCACGAGAGGAAATATGCTGAAATAGCAGATCAGATTTACGCAAGAAGGGGCAGCGTGAAGATTGTTTTCATTGCTGGGCCTTCGAGCAGCGGAAAGACCTCGACTTCAAAAAGGCTTGCCAACCAGTGCCGTATCCTCGGTCTGAATCCAAAGGTCATTGAGCTGGACAATTATTTCGTTGACAGGGAGCACACTCCGAAGGACGAGAATGGACAGTACGACTTTGAGTCACTGCATGCGATGGACCTCGAATTCCTTGGCAATCAGCTGAATATGCTTCTGAACGGAGAGGAGGTGGAGATACCTAGGTTCGACTTCAAAGCCGGATGCAGAAGGTTTGAAGGCAATAAAATGAGACTTCTGGACAAGGATATTCTCATTATGGAAGGCATACATGCCCTCAACCCGGAAATGATTCCGGGAGTTGACAATTCGAAGGTGTTCAGGGTTTATGCTTCAGCTCTGACTTCCCTGTCCATTGACGAGAACAACAATATTTCCACTTCAGACAACAGGATGCTCCGCCGTATGATCCGCGACAACCTCACCAGAGGCATTGTTCCGGAGGAAACCATTATCAGATGGCAGAGTGTAAGGCGTGGAGAAAACCGCAATATCTTTCCATTTCAGGAAAATGCCGATGCGGTGTTCAACTCTGCGCATCTTTTCGAGCTGCCGGTGCTGAAATATTACGCAGAGCCGCTTCTGCGAAGGATAGCGCCAAATTCGCCAGCCTACACAGAAGCGACCCGTCTTCTGAAGTTCCTTGATTATATCGTGGCTCTTTCGCCAGCCGAAATTGCAGCTGTTCCGCCGACTTCCATCCTAAGGGAGTTTATCGGCGGACAGACATTGTAAGAATTATTCCTCCTCAGCAATGATTGTTGCTGATGTCGGTGCTGCGCTGATATAGTCTCCTGAATATGCTGCAAAGCCACTGGCATCAGCAAAGCCATTCTGTGCCAGCACATTATAATGTCCGTTCGGGATTTCCAAAGATACACGCTCCTTGGATCCGTTGAGCAGGACGGTCAGCGAACGCGCTGAGTCGATGCCTTCAAGGCCTTCGATTCTGAACGCTACTACGGTTTCCTGTCCAGTTTCAATGAAATGGAATTTCTCCCGTATCAATCCGGCATCGCCAAGGCAGAATCCAGGGTGGGCATGACGTATGGCTGCAAGTGCGGCATAATAGTCAAAAAGGTCTTTGTATTGTGTCTTGAGAGTCCAGTCGATGGCATTGATGCTGTCCGGGCTCTTGAAGCTGTTCTTTGTGCCGTATTTGTGTCTGAAGACTTCTTCCCCATTGAATATGAATGGGATACCTTGAGACACATACATTGCTGACTGAGCGAGCTTCACCATCTGAAGTTTCTCTTTTTCAGAGGCTTTGGTCGCTTCATTCAAGCGGTCGCGCAGACAGTGGTCGTCATGGCAGCTGACATAGGAAATGTGCTGAAGCGGAGAGTTTGCCCAATATGGAACGCTCACCTGAGGGTGCTCGATTCCTCCGACCAGTCCGAACATCAGGTCAGCCTTCTTGCCTTCAATTCCGTCCATGAATCCTGCATTTGAGCAGTCAAGCGGTCCGCGGACTGCATCACGGATGTTGTCGCTGAATGCACCGATCCTGTCAAGGCGATATGTATTCGCTTTCAGGGCAATCACCTCAGGTTCAAGTGCCGGTGCACTTGCGGCCCAACCCTCTCCGTAGAGAAGAACATCTGGCTTGATTTCATGCAGACGGCGGCTTATAATATTCATGGTCTCAATGTCATGGATGGCCATAAGGTCGAAACGGAAGCCATCGATATGATACTCCTTCATCCACCACTCAAGTGACTCAACCATGAATTTGCGGAACATCGGTCTTTCAGAGGCTGTTTCATTGCTGCAGCCGGATGCGTCGCAGAAATTTCCGTCCTTGTCCATCCTGTAGAAATAGCCGGGCATGGTTCTTTCAAAGCCGGAAAGCGGAGCAGAGAATGTGTGATTGTAAACCACATCCATGATGACGCGGAAACCTTCTGCATGCAATGCCTGAACCATCTGCTTGAACTCGCGGATACGCACCTCCGGATTATATGGATCTGTTGAATATGAACCTTCTGGAGCATTGTAGTTATTTGGGTCATCACCCCAGGTGTACTGAGGTTCATCCAGTCTGGTTTCGTCAACTGTGTAATAGTCGTATGAAGGCAGGAGCTGAACATAAGTGACGCCCAATTCCTTCAGGTGATCCACGCCTGTAGCGAGGCCTTCGTTGTTCTTGGTGCCTTTTTCAGTAAGTGCCAGGAACTTTCCCTTGTTGGTCACTCCGGATGTCTCATGGATTGAGAAATCACGGTGATGCATTTCATAAACGATTATATCAGAAGGCTTTACGGCTGGGCTTTCATCATTCTCCCATCCCTGCGGATTGGTCTGCGACCAGTCAATGACTGCACCTTTTGTTCCATTGACTCCGACTGCCTTGGCTCCGATACCTGGAGTCTCTTCGAGCCATTTGTCCTGATGCCTGACCTGGAATGTGTAAAATTTGCCCTTAAGGTCTTCCTTTACGGTTGCCTTCCACAGACCGTCCTTGCCGAGTTTCATCTCAACTGCCTTTACAGGAGATTCATCCAGGGCTGAATCATAAATACGAAGGGTTGCCGCCTGGGCGGTTGGCGCCCATACACAGAAGGCTGTCCTGTCCCCCTGGTACTGACATTCCTGAAGAGGCGCCTCGGGGATTCTTGTTTCATCCATTGGCGCACATGCTGCCAATGAAGTGATTGTCAGCGCACACATTAGTTTATATTTAAACATTATGAGTTAGGTTTTGGTTAAATATTCTTGAAATCTACGACAAGTACTGAACGTGGGCCGACCTTTACAGGGGCTGAGAAATCCACGGTCTCGCCAGTCACTACATTTGTTCCTTTTGTCAGAGCTGCAGATGAAACGCCTCTGCGACGCGCCCCGGCTACGGTGAATTCGTCATAATCCGCCCAAGGAATCACCTGGTTGCGGCGGGAGTTGTTGATATATACGAATACGCTCTGGTTCTGGTCATAACGGAAATATGCATAGGTGTTGTCACGACGCAGGAAATGGATTGTATTTCCATTGTGAACGGCCGAAGCGGTTTTGCGCCAATTGAAAAGGGTCCTGGTATAGTCATGGACATCCACTGCAACAGGGTTATCCTTCCAGTCAAGCGGGA
>CAMCIE010000016.1 GCA_945874815.1 uncultured Bacteroidales bacterium | reverse complement strand
GAGGAATCATATATCCGTACCTTTCCCTCCGAAGGAGACAGGAAAGACATAATCAATTTTATCATTGTACTCTTCCCCACTCCGGTGGGCCCCATCACGGCAGTACGGCTTCCCGGCTTGAAATCATGGGAAAAATTCCTGAGTACACCGGAAGTGGCTCCTGGATAAGAAAACGATACGTTTTCGAACCTGATTCCCGCTGTTCCTTCCATCATCACAGGCTCCGTTTCAACGGCGACGGCATTCTGTTCCAATTCAATAAGCCTGTCAATCGAAGCTGTACAATGGATTATGGAAGGCAGTTGGGAACTCATTTCCATCAGAGGCCTCTGTATCTGACCCAGGAGCTGAAGGAATGCTGTCATCATACCGTAAGTGACGGTCCCCTGGCTGATTCCGACCACACCCCAGAGGAAGGCAACGGCCTGCGCTGCGGAAAAGGCAATTGATATCATCACCCTGGAAAACAGACTGAACCTCACCCTTCGGATCTCGTTGTTGTAAACTTCACCCTGAAGCTGGTCAAGAGACTCCATGCTCCGGCCC
This sequence comes from uncultured Bacteroidales bacterium, assembly GCA_945874815.1. Lineage (GTDB taxonomy): Bacteria > Bacteroidota > Bacteroidia > Bacteroidales > UBA932 > Cryptobacteroides. The sequence goes on along the minus strand of CAMCIE010000016.1, from coordinate 12,243 downwards.
TCATGCTCGAGTGACTGGAGGACGGTGATATGCTGGATGCTTTCCTGGATATGTGACTGGACTTTGCTGTCGCTTGCCCTGATCTGCTTTGTCAGATCCCTGATTTTCAATGTAATGAACTTACCCACTGCAAGTCCGAGGGGCAGGATTACAACTACCAGGACAGCAAGCCTGTATTCAAGTATTACAAAGAAAATGAAGGCTGCAAGGAACTGGAGCACCGTGCCGGCAAGTCCCGGAACCGATACTGCAAACGTGGATGCAACCACTCTCACATCCTCCTGAAATCGGCTGACTACGTCTCCGGAATGCCTGTGCTCGTCCTGCATGATACGTGTATGGAGCAGATTGTCGAAAAGACGGCGTCTCAACCCGTTTTTCAATGCGACCTCTGTCTTGGTCTGGAGCCATGTACGCAACGAGTTCAGGGCAATTCGCAGGACAATCACACCTGCGAAAAGAAAAGCCCACAGAAGGATGCTTCCCGGAACAAGTCCGACAGCAATGTCAACGAGGACTTTGCTGACATATACGAAAGCAATTCCACACCCTGCAAGCAGGATATGACAGAGCAGCACTACGGAAAGCGCACCTGAATAAGGGCGCACCGCCGCTGCAAACCATTTGAAATACTTCCGCATATACATTAATTGATTCAGGCAGTGACAGCATTGCAGCATACATGAGCTGCATCAGCATCAGGCAGGCATTCCAAGCCCCAGAAATTAACAGACTTCACGACTGCCTCCACGCTCCTGTGCAAGGCATCCGTATGGTTCCTGTCCCATTTCATGCACGAGCAGGATGGCATGAAGGCGGCATAAGCCTGGATGGGAGGCAATTTCTGAATCTTGTTATATGGAGCCTGAGTCAGTCTGACAACTCCTTTGAGAGGCTTCACCTCATTTTTGTAACAAGGAGTCTTTCCGCTCCACGGAGACCCGTAAATATATGTTTCTGAGTCAATTATACGTACGACAGGATTATCGTCGTTCAAAAGCCATGTACCTTCGATGTTCTCAAGCCAGAGGCGTGAGTGGGTGCTTTTTCCGGTACCGCTTTTTCCCAGAAAAGCATAGGCAGCCCCGTCCTTGACTGTCACCGACGAATGTATCAGGAGGGTGTCCCTTGTGGTGGTGTTCATGGTATAAAGGAGCATCGTGGCATTGCTCACGGCAAATTCAATGAATTGGGAGCGTGCCCCCGAAGGGATGTAAACCTTGTTGTCAGTGAAGTCCTCCGATGGGACGACAACGCAGTCCGGTCGTTTTCTCGAATATGAAAATCCGAAGTTCCACCTTCCGTTGTCAAGTATCCAGAAATAAGGGGCTTCTTCGTTGTAACATTCCTTCACCTTTCCAAAATCCGCTTCAGAAAATTGTCCGGCCACCTCAATGGATAATGTGAACAATGGTTCTTCCGCACCATTATATACAAAAGGTTCATAGGGCTTCAGGCAGTCCTCTTTCGAATAATTCCCGGGCAGACTGATGGCGAAAACGTGCCCGGCGACCATGTATTTTTCAAAATTTTCCATAAGAAGCCAAAGTTAGCAATTATTTCCGTACTTTTGTATCAGAAGTTTCAAATATGACAAAGACCATTCTGATAGACAAGGCGACAATGATGGAAGAAGTCCGCCGTATCGTTGCTCAGGGAAAGACTGTTTCACTGACCGTAAAGGGATATAGCATGAATCCGTTCATGGCAAACATGAGGGATGTGATTACCCTCGGTCCGTGGAAAGATGAGCAGATATGCAAAGGTTGCGTCGCCCTCGTGAAGGATACAAGGGGCAACTATCTGATTCACAGAATTATAAAAAGAGACGGAAACTTAGTCACACTGATGGGAGACGGTAATGTTGCCCAGACAGAAACGGCCACAATAGACAATATCATAGCCATCATGTATGAAATCCGGAGGAAGGGACGCAGCTACACTGCAGACAGCCGCACATGGAAGGTCTATTCATGGATATGGGACAAGCTTACGCCAGTCAGACGTTATCCTCTCGGGATTTGGAGGCGTCTTCACAAACAGGCCCCTCTTTAGGGCATTCAGCCATGGCTTGTTCCTGAAGCCGCTTACGATAAGCATCCATCCTCTTTTTCCAGGCTGCCTGCCTGGCTTTTTTTTCTTTCTCACGTCTGAGCTGAAGCGCCTCGAACTTGTTCTCCAGATAATTGTCAGCCATATTCAAGATTCCTCTTCGGTTTTATTTGATATACTTTGTTATTTCCTGTTCATGGTCCAGACGGCATACAAGGAGCCGGTCTGCGTGTTCAGCGACAATATAACCTTCGAGTCCCTGAACCACAACATCCTTGGTATCAGGCACATGGATGATGCAATCACGGCAGTCGAACATTTTCACATTACCTCCTCCAGTCGGAATATTCTCCGTCTGCACACGCACATGGCCCAATTCGTCCTCTCCCCTCCTGGCCAGGGCATTTCCATGCGGGTCGTTGGGAAGAAGGGACTTGAGTGCCCCCCATGTGCCGAGGTCGCTCCATCCGAAATCTGCAGGATGGGTGTATATGCAATCGGACTTTTCCATCACGGCATAGTCAATGGAAATTTTCTCACACAGAGGGAAAAGTTCCGCTGCCTTCTCTGCCTCAGCATCCGAGAAGAACGAAGGAGCCATCTCATCCATAATTTTCGCCGTCTCAGGTATATATTTTCTCAGTTGCGAGACGATGGTCCTGACGTTCCACACAAAAATTCCGGCATTCCACAGATAATTATCTCTGGATATATAATACTCTGCTGTCTTCCTGTCAGGTTTCTCACGGAAAGAATTCACTTTGAACACAGTGCCTGACAGGACGGAGGAAGCAGGCTGTCCCGCCTCGATATATCCGTATCCTGTTTCCGGACGGGAAGGCTTTATGCCGACTGTCACAATCCTTTCGCCTTCGGCGGTGAATTCAAGGGCACCGGCGATGACATTGCGGAACGCCTCTGTATCAAGGACCAGGGCATCGGAAGGGGTAAACACAATATTGGCCTGAGGATAACGGCTGTTGATTTTCCAGCACGCATAGGCTATGCAAGGTGCGGTTCCCCTTGCCACGGGTTCCGCAATTATATGATCTTCAATGATATCTGGTATCTGTTCTTTGACTGTGGAGACATATCTCTCCCCCGTCACGACCCAAAGATTTTCCTTCGGGCACAATGTGGAGAACCGGTCCACGGTCATCTGAATCAGTGTTTTTCCAATGCCAAGGATGTCCACAAACTGTTTCGGAAGCTGAGTCGTGCTCATAGGCCAGAACCGGCTTCCGATACCTCCCGCCATTATGACTACATGGTTGTTTCTCATCTGCATAACTTGATTTTTCACAAATATAAACTTTTTTTTCTCAGCTTTTTCTATATTTGTCCTTATTAGATAATATATAAGATAATATGGCAAAGAAATCAAAACTCCGCATTTCACTTTATGTTCTGGCAGGCTTAGTCGTCCTGGTTTTGCTCATACTTGCAGGGGCAGGCAGATATATGTTGGGATTCTCCCTCTCACCTGACAAGAACAGACACGACATAGACAGCACCTATGCCATCCTGTATGAAAGGTATCCGGACATGAAACCATGGATGGACAGCGTCAATACCAACGGCATTCTCAAAGACACATTTGTCGTGATGCCGACCGGAGAGCGTCATCATGCATATTATATGAAAGCAGACAATGCTCATGGAAAGACCGCCGTACTGGTTCACGGATATAAGGACAATGCCATCAAATTCATGTATTTCTGCAGAATGTACAACCGCGACATGGGTTACAATGTCCTCATGCCTGACCTCCATGGCCACGGACTGAGTGAAGGAGAGGACATCCAGATGGGCTGGAAGGATGCTGACGATGTCATGAACTGGATAGGCATAGCAGAGGAACTTTTCAGAGAGGAAGGATGCAAGACTGCCATGGTGGTGCACGGTGTATCTATGGGAGCGGCCACAACCATGAACGTGTCTGCCAGGGATGTCCCTGACTATGTGAATGCCTTCATTGAAGACTGCGGCTATACAAGCGTCTGGGATGAGTTTTCGATGCAGTTGAAGGAGATGTTCGGACTTCCATCCTTCCCGCTGCTCACTTGGACAAGCTCTTTGTGCAACAGAAAGTATGGCTGGAATTTCCGTGAGGCATCCCCGCTGGAATCAGTGAAAAAATGCAGAAAGCCTATGCTTTTCATCCACGGCGACGAGGATACTTTCGTACCGTTCAGCATGATGCAGCCTCTGTATGATGCCAAGCCTCAGCCAAAAGAATGCTGGATAGCCCCGGGATCTGAACATGCTCGTTCATATAAGGACCATCCAGCAAAATATACCGCAGTTGTAAGAGACTTCCTTAATAAATATAACGCAAATTAGTCTCTTCTGAAGACATCCCTTGTATAAACCTTGTCTGCGATATCATCCAGGCAAGGTTCATATCTGTTTGCAATCACAGCCTGTGACATTGCCTTGAAGAGAGACAGGTCGTTCACCACGCGGCTGCCGAAGAATGACGAGCCGTCTGCGAGGGTAGGCTCATAGATGACCACTTCTGCTCCCTTGGCCTTGATTCTCTTCATGATACCCTGGATTGCAGACTGACGGAAATTGTCGCTGTTTGACTTCATCGTCAGACGGAAGACTCCCACCACGCAGCGTTTCTCCTGTTTGCTGTCCCACTGGCTGTTGCTGCTGTAATAGCCGGCTTTCTCCAGTACCTGGTCAGCAATGAAATCCTTCCTTGTACGGTTGGAATCGACAATGGCCTGAATCAGGTTCTCCGGAACGTCATTGTAGTTTGCAAGAAGCTGCTTTGTATCCTTCGGAAGGCAATATCCGCCGTAACCGAATGAAGGGTTGTTATAGTGTGCGCCGATGCGTGGGTCGAGGCAGACTCCGTCGATAATCGAACGGGTGTCGAGTCCTTTCATCTCAGCATAAGTGTCGAGCTCATTGAAATAGCTGACCCTGAGGGCAAGATATGTGTTGGCAAAGAGTTTCACTGCTTCTGCTTCTGTGGTACCCATGAAGAGGGTCGGCACGTCGGTCGATATGGCTCCTTCAGCGATTATTTCGGCGAACATGCGGGCAGCATCGGCGAGTTTCTCATCCTGATGGTCATATCCGACAATGATACGGCTCGGATAAAGGTTGTCATACAAAGCCTTTGACTCCCTGAGGAATTCAGGGGCGAAGATTATGTTCGGTGTCACGACTTTGAAAGTTCCGTCCTGAAGCCTTTCCCTATAGGAGAATTTTTCTCTTGTTGATGCTGTATAACCAACCGGAACAGTGGATTTAATCACCATGACTGCATCAGGATTCACCCTGAGCACGCAGTCAATGACTTCCTCGACATGTGAAGTATCGAAATAGTTCTTTTTGCTGTCGTAATTTGTAGGAGCAGCTATCACCACAAAGTCAGCATCGGAATAGGCTGCCTCTGCATCCAGGGTGGCATTCAAGTCAAGAGGTTTGTTCTTAAGATATTCCTCGATGTATTCGTCCTGGATAGGAGAAATACGGTTGTTGATTTTTTCAACTTTCTCGGGAATCACATCAACTGCTGTAACTGTATGATGCTGAGCGAGCAAAGTCGCTATTGAAAGGCCGACATAACCGGTTCCGGCAACGGCCACTTTCAGATTTTCCTTATTCCTCATGATTCTATTCTATTGTTCCATAATATTCTGCATACCACTGAGCAAAATTGCGCAGGCCTGTCCTCAGGCTTGTAGATGGTCTGAATCCGAAATCCCTTTCAAGAGGCTCGGTATCTGCAAAAGTCACAGGTACGTCACCAGGTTGCATAGGCACAAGTTCCTTATGTGATTCAAAGTCATAGTCTTGTGGCAGTACTTTGGCTGCAATCAGTTCCTCCTGAAGAATCTGAACAAAGTCCAGAAGGTTTTCCGGAGAACTGTTTCCGATATTATACACCTCGTATGGCGGCAAAGGAAGTCCGTCTTCACCCTTCTGTCTTTCGGGTGCATGCCCGATAATCCTGACCACCCCTTCCACGATGTCGTCAATATAGGTAAAATCCCTCTTGCAATTGCCGTAGTTAAAAATCTTGATGGTTTCTCCTTTGCGGAGTTTATCGGTGAAGCCAAAATATGCCATGTCTGGACGGCCTGCAGGACCGTAAACCGTGAAAAATCTCAGACCTGTACTAGGTATGTCATAAAGCTTCGAATAGGCATGAGCCATGAGTTCGTTGCTTTTCTTTGTCGCTGCATACAGGGATACAGGATTGTCAACCTTGTCGTCAGTAGAATATGGCACCTTCTTGTTTGTGCCATAGACTGATGATGAGGAGGCATATACCAAATGTTCAACAGGATAGTGGCGGCAACATTCAAGGATATTGTAGAAGCCGATCATGTTGGATTCGATATATGCATCAGGATTGGTGATAGAGTAGCGTACTCCGGCCTGGGCAGCAAGGTTAACGACAACAGTAGGAGCATAGTCCCTGAATATGCCTTCGAGGACTTCCCTGTCTGCAATATTCCCTTTGATGAATGTCCAGTCTCTGCCGAGTGAAGCGATCTGCTCTAGTCTGCCATATTTGATATTGACATCGTAATAGTCAGTGATACTGTCTATACCCACAATCCTGATATCTTTTACATCGGCAAACAGACGTTTTACTAGATTGGCTCCTATGAAGCCGGCTGCACCTGTCACCAGGACAGTCTTTCCCGACAGGGATACATTTTCAATCAACATAATTTCTGGTTATTAATTGTCAAGAACCTCATATTTCGAGCATTTGCTCTTATACTCTGGAACGATTTCCTTCATGATGCGCACAATGTCCATATCATCGAATGAATAGGAGGCCTCAAGCAGGCGAAGTTCATTCTTGCATGCAACTTCATAGTCGTATTCGCGTACCTTTGCGACCATGATTTTCGGATGTACAGTCGGCACAGTGCCCTCCTTGTCGTTGAGCACCTCCTCATAAAGTTTCTCTCCGTCACGAAGGCCTGTAAACTTAATCTGGATATCCTTGGCACCGGAAAGCAGAATCATTCTCTTGGCCAAATCGACAATTCTTACAGGCTTGCCCATGTCGAACACAAAAATTTCTCCACCTTTGCCCATGGTACCTGCTTCAAGCACCAGACGGCATGCTTCCGGTATGAGCATGAAATAACGTATGATGTCAGGATGGGTAACGGTTACAGGACCACCGTTACGGATCTGCTCCTTGAAGATTGGTATCACGCTTCCGTTCGAGCCAAGAACATTTCCGAACCTGGTAGTAACGAACTGGGTTTCTCCCTTGACATTACCCGACTGGATGGCCTGATTGAGACTCTGGCAATATATTTCACAGATTCGTTTGCTGCAGCCCATCACATTTGTAGGATTCACTGCCTTGTCTGTTGAAATCATGACAAATTTCTTTGCGCCATATTTGACTGCCAGATCTGCAATCACTCTTGTTCCGTAAATATTGTTCTGGACAGCGATCGCAGGATTGTCTTCCATCATAGGTACATGCTTGTAGGCTGCGGCATGGAAAACATATTCAGGTTTGTGTTGTTGGAATATCTTCTCCATATGCCCCTGATTGGTGATGCTTGTGACAATGGTTTCATTCTTGATTTCTGAGTACTGCCTTGCCATCATGAGCCTTACATCATGCATTGGTGTTTCAGCTTGGTCAATCAAAATCATTTCAGCAGGGCCGAATGTTGCTACCTGTCTTACGATTTCTGATCCGATGCTTCCTGCTGCTCCGGTAATGAGTATTCTCCTGCCTTTCAGCAATGAACCTATTGCATCCATGTCCACCTCAATCTTATCCCTCGGAAGGAGGTCTTCAATATCTACCTCGTGGAGCTGGTCATGGCTGAGAGGACTCTTTCCATCCCATTCCTCACCTCCGGTCATCATCATGATCTTGATTCCGGCACCAATGATTTCATCAACCATACGTTCGTTGGAACGGAATTTTTCGGCCTTCAGAGGAGACACAAGAAGGACTTTTACACCTGCATCAAGCAGTTTGGCACCAATTCCCTCACCGTTAAGATAAACCTTCTTACCCATAAGATAGGTATTCTTCATCTCTTTCCCGTCTGAGATGAACAACTTGAGGTTATATTTCTTTTCGCGGATGGAATTAAGACTTTTTGCTATACTGATACCTCCCGCCTTGGTTCCATAGATTGCCACAGGAATGGCTGCATCTATGTTGAATGTGTCGAATATTCTTTTGACAAGCACCCTCTCAAACCACATCAGAAGTGTTGCACTACAAAACAGGACAAATGCTCCGATAAACTGTGGAAAGCAGACATTGGCTGCAAACCATGGAATAATTGACAGAATAATGCCAAGCAGATATGCAGTCAGGATACCACAGACATTTGCAATGGCAACTCTCTGCAAATCAACGAAAGAAGAATATCTGATGATTCCAGAATATGTATGGAAAAGCTTGAAGAAAACAAGCATCGGTATAAGTGTAATCAGCAGTCCAAGGGAACATGACCAAAAATGACCGGCCAAATACGATCCACCGAAATCCACATACATTCCAAGTATTCCTGAAAACATGATTATGACGCAGTCAATCATCAGGACGCACCAATAAGGCAACGTCTTGCTGGAGAAATACCATCCGGCTAAGTTTTTTAAAATATTCTTTAACATTTCAATTATTCATTTAAGCAAAGAACTTCAAATACGGGACAATTTCTTTCTTGAGATGCTGCCCCTCACATTGTTCCTTTAGGGCTCCCAGTCTGTGGGCATCAAAACCCATGCAGGAATACCAGCCTTTCTGAAGAAGCATCAATGCTTTCCTATAAGCGTCTTCTCCATAATAGCCGATGGCAGACGGAATGTTTAGCTGGAAACTGACACCCATGTCATGTAAAATCTGATAATCTTCCTGATTAAGATATCTGTAACGCTCGGGATGGGCGAAAAGAGGCTTGTATCCTTTTGAAATCACTCTTTTGAAAATATCAAAGACACTTGTAGAATGATTGTTTGTATATGTCTCCATAAGAAGAAACCCGTCATCACCCACAATCAGGTCATCTGTAGAGAGCCTGTCCTCAAAAAGCATGTCCATCATATACTCGGCACCCAGATGAAGTTCAAGCTTGCCTTTATACGCATCACACAATTCTCTGAACCTGCTGTGCAGGTCTTCTGTAGTATTTGGTATCTCCTCCATGATATGAGGAGTACACCATACCGTGGTAATACCTTGCTTTTCAAGATATTCGAGAGCTTTCAACGAGTCATCCAAAACCCTGAAACCGTCATCCACACCCGGAAGGATGTGGGAATGACGGTCAGTTTTGAGATTCAGAAGGCCAGAGGCCTCCAATGAAGTCTTTTTATTGAAAAGGTCCAGTAATCCCATATTATCAATTATTCATGACTGGAGGAATTTCCGTAGCCATAGCCGTAACCGTAGCCATAGCCATAACCATAACCGTACGAGCCGTACTTCTTATGTTTCATATTCACTGCATTGAGCAGCACAGCCATTGATTTATAAGTATTCTGAATGTAGAGATGTTCGATTGCAGGAATTGACCTCTTGTCAAAGAGACCTGCTCTTGCTACGAAGATAGTCATATCCACATGGTTGGTTATGATGGTTGAATCCACAACCAGCTCAATCGGAGGACAGTCGAGAATAACATAGTCATATTCCTGTTTTGCCAGTTCGAGCATCTTAGGGAACCTGTCTGAAAGCAGGAGTTCTGCAGGGTTAGGAGGAAGTGTTCCCAAAGGAAGGAGGAAGAGATTCTTTTCAACTTCATGAACATGTTTTGAGATTTCATCCACCTTTCCGCTCAAATATGCAGATACTCCGGTCTCTTCGATGCCAAGAGCCTTGCTCAGGGTACCCTTCCTCAAATCCAGGTCAACAAGCAGTACTTTCGAATTCTTCACTGCCATTGAAGCGGCAAGGTTGAGACTGGTGAAAGTCTTTCCTGCGTTCGGATTGAATGAAGTGAGCATGATAACCTTGGATTTCTTCTCACGGCCAAGTATCATATCCACATTGGTTCTTAGAACCCTGTATGCCTCATTCATCTGGTCACGGCGTCCCTGCTGAACCACAATCTTGGTGAGGGATTTGTCGTTGTTCTTGGTGAAGACTCGGAAAATACGGCTGCGTTTCTTGTTCTCAAGACTTGGAATCTCTGCAAGAATAGGCATGGAGAGCCTGGTAAGGTCAGCCTTGGTCTTCACTGTGGTATCAAGCATTCTCTCAAGGAAGTAGAAAGCGAACGGTATTCCGCAACCGAGCACAAGAGCAATCAGGATAATCATCTTGGTATTCGGATCGACAGGCTGGTCTGCTCCGTTAGGTCTCATGAGCACCCTGGTGTTTCCTACATTGACAAGGGCTGCGAGTTCATTCTCTTCACGTTTCTGGAGGAGGAACATATAGAGTTCCTGGGTAATCTGCTGCTGACGTTCAATCGAGAGCAGACGGAGTTCCTGTCCTGAACTTGAAGAAATGCGGGAGAGAATCTGCTTCTCCTGTGCATCAATCTTGTCTTGCTGGAGTTGAAGAGTTGCAATTACATTCTCAATGGAACTGAGGATGGCCACTCTCATCGATGCTATCAGGGAGTTGAAGTCAGCAACTATAGGGTTGCTTTCAGAGCTGGATGCTGCGAGATGGTCCCTCTTGAGCACCAGGTTATTGTACTCGTTGATCTGGGAATCCACGGAATTGTTCTCAAGTCCGAGGTTCGAAGGAATTAGGCTTCTGCTGTTGGTCGGATCGTTGAGATAATCCTTGATGTATTTTGCAATGGTGAGTTTGTTGTTGATCTCGAATGCCATTGCCGAATACTGGCTGGATTCATTGATATAGACCTGTGCAGATGCCTTGATATCAGTAAGGTTATTGGAAGCCTTGTATTCTTTCAATGCTTCCTCGACCGTAGCAAGTTCTTTCTCAATTATAACGAGTCTTTCGTTGATGAACTCAGATGTATTTACAGAAGCTTTGTTCTTGTTGCTCACCCATGTCTCGTTGTAAACATCAACCAACGAATTGAGGATGGAAGCAGATCTCTGCGGGAAATGGTCCTTGTGTGACATCTGGAGTACAGTGGACTCTTTTCCAATCATTGATATGCTGAGGTCCTCGCAATATGCCTTTGCAGTGGCCATACTGTTGCGCCAGTAAATCCTGAGGTCATATTTGAACTCTTCAATATCAGATGTTGCATAGAATGTAAGCGAGCCTGCAGGAGTATCAACCGCCTCACCGAGGACAGCCTCTATCTTGTCATCGAACTCATCCTTCTTGATGCGGAACTCGGAAAGGAGAATCTTGCCGTCTCCAAGATTTGACACTCTTAATGAGAAACCGCTGTTCATCGGATTGTTGCCCGAGAGTTTCATCTCAATCGGGTTGTTCTGATAAAGTTCAACGCTTCTGAGGGGCTGTTTCTCATAGTACTTGGTTTCAAGTCCGAGACGCTCTACAATAGTCTGCATGAGGTCAGGAGAGTTGAACGCCTCAATTTCATTCACCACGGAGTTCATGCCCCTTATCTTCATCATGCTGGCAGAAGTCACTCCGAGGTTTCTCATAGTCGCATCCTGATTACTTTCATCCACCAGGACCTTGATGGATCTTTCATAGGTTTTCTGGGTGCGATAAAGGTAAAGGACCGCTACTGAAAGGCAAAAAACGACAGAAATCACATACCACCATTTATGCGCCCACACAAGTTCAACAATGTCGGAAAGCTGGAACTCCGACTCGTTCTCATTGTTGAATGAGAGATTGTTCTGATTATTATCTACCATATAAACAAATTATCATTTCGCTAACACACTGATAAGGATTGAAGCAATTGATGCCATCAAGGAACCTCCGGAGAGGATGATGCTGGTAAGCCTGAGAGTCTTGTCATCGGTTGTTGACTGTCTTGCCTTGATGTCACTCGGCTGCACATAAACTATGTCATTCTGCTGAAGATAATATGCAGGCGAATTGAACATGCTCACATCGCAAAGGTTCACCTCGTACATGACCCTTTCTCCTTCTTTCTCACGGATTACTGTCACGTTTTCACGTTGTCCGAAGATTGTAAGGTCACGGGCAAGGCTTATGGCCTGAAGCAGAGTAACCTTGTCTCCCTGGATGGTATAAGTTCCGGGAGAATTCTCCTCCCCGAGAACGGAAACCTTGAAGTTCATGAATTCCACACTCAC
>CAMCIE010000015.1 GCA_945874815.1 uncultured Bacteroidales bacterium | reverse complement strand
GCAACTACCAATTCTCCTTGGCTTGCAGGCTTCTCAATTGGCGACCTGCATACAATTGCAGTGAGTCATGGCGAGGGTAAATTCGTTGTGAATGAAGCTCTTGCGAAGGAATTGTTTGCAAACGGCCAGGTTGCGTTCCAGTATGTGGATCCTCTTGAGGAGGAGCCTACCATGGAGTCTCCTTACAACCCTAACGGTTCATACTATGCAATCGAGGGCATCGTAAGCCGCAACGGTCAGATTCTCGGCAAGATGGGTCACACTGAGCGTTACGAAGGCAATCTCTTCAAGAACATAATGGACGACGGTCTTGAGCAGCCGCTCTTCGACAATGCCGTCCGCTACTTCCGCGGAGAATAATTAATAAAAAACTCTTTATTTAAGGATAAATTAATTGTTTTCTTCAGCACAAATTAATGGGTTGAGGTTTAATTTGCATATATAAACCACAACACTTTTACTATGCTGTTAAAAACTGTATGTATTCTTTTCAGCGGTCTTCTGACCGTGTTTCCAAGAGTATTTGCTCCGGTGGAAGGATCGGTGAACCGGACCGAAAGTCCGTTCAGGGATGAAATATGCCTGAACGGCCTTTGGGATTTCCAGCCGGCAGATCTTCCGCAGGACTATGTCAGGGGAGGGGACGTCGCCCCGCAGCTTCCACTTCCTTCCGACAGCGGATGGGACGATGTGAAGATCAGGATTCCGTCTCCATGGAACGTGAACAGCTTTGCCTGCAACTGTCTCGAAGGACCGGACCACAGGAATTTATAGCGAAGTCCGAAGTGTGGACAGTGATTATATGGTTTTTGTTATGATATTTTCCAGTCTTCAATCCGTCTGGTTGCGGTGGAGAAACTTACTCCAATCTTGAAGAGTTTTCTCCCGTCGTTCACGAAAGGCTTTGCGTAGCCCTTGTCCTCAATCTGCTTCAGGGCTGCGTCAGCGGTGTTGTCGATTTTCAACTCGACGATGTAGATGTAGTCTTTGGTCTGGAGAAGCAGGTCAATCCTGCCGTTGCTGGTGCTGCGTTCTGCCTGTACATATTCTCCGAGGAGTTCCATAATAATGTACATCGCATACTGGAAATTCTTTTCCGCATCTCCCTGAATCTGGTAGGTAGTGTTTGCGAACAGTGCTTCCAGAATCTTCATATACGTATAAGGATCTCCGGACCTCAGAGCCCGGGCGAGTTTGTTTGTGGTAGTATTTCCCTCAGCCGGATTGACAGGAACATAATACGAGTAAATGAATTCAAGAAAGCCATTCTTGACTTCATCATTGGGGAACCCTAACCGATATTCATCATATTCACTGTCATAATCCTTTATAGTAAGATAACCTGTCTGGAAGAATAATGGTACAGGTCTGTTGACGATGTCCTGCATTCCGTTCAATTTGGATTCGGCCACTACAACATTGTCAGACAATGTTGTTATATCAAACAATGTATTTTTCATCACATTAACCAGCAAGGTCGGAGTACCGGTTTCAAACCAGTATTCCTTGAATTCTCCGTCACTGAATGCATTCAAAAGGCTGAAAGGATTATACATCCCGACGGAATTAGGGCAAAAATGATAACCATCGTACATCTCCTTTAACTTAAGATAACATTCATCCTTGGTAAGTCCGTTTGCCTTGCCTAATTCAGCAACACATTCATCAAAGTTGTCGTGCAACTCTGTTTCTGATAATCCGCAGATATCGGCATAACCTTTTACCATTGATATATCCTTCAGGTTGTTCAGACTGCTGAAAACGCTCAGCTTGCCAATCTTCGAGACTCCTGTCAGGAAACCGAACCTGATTTGTCCATCCTTGACCTTCAGCACACTGTAGAATCCCTGAAGTACCTTTATGTAATAATCAGTAAGTTCAGGATTGCCGAGATTATCCACTATCGGCTTGTCGTATTCATCAATCAGAATGACTACCTGATGTCCGGTAGATGAATATGCTGCATCAATGATGTTCTGGAATCTCAGACCGTGAACTTTCGAAGTTGCACTAATTCCATATTCATTTTCCCATGCAGATAGCTTTTCATTAAGAACTTGATCCAAAACATCTTCTGAATTGTACGAAATACCATTCAAATCCAGATGCAGCACCGGGTACTCAACCCATTCATGCTCCATCTGCTCCATGGCAAGTCCCTTGAACAACTCTTGCTTCCCCTTGAAATATGCCTCCATCGTGGACAAAAGAAGGCTCTTTCCGAACCTTCGTGGACGGCTCAGAAAGTAGTATTTGCCAGTAGTTGCCAGCCGGTAAATGTGTTGAGTCTTATCAACATACACATATCCGTTTCTTATCAAATCCTCAAAATTCTGTATTCCAATGGGGTACAACATATTCTCAGCATTTTTCTGTCAATGCTTCAAAGGTACAAATTATTTGCTGAATTCATGCTCACATGGCGACAAAAGCATTTGATGTCTTTCCCGAATTCCAATCATTCCTGAATAAATATTAATTCCTCCAATGGTACTGATTTCCTATATTTTTCAACCTATGCCGGGGTGGGGGAATCCACTTTTTATTCACATTTTATTGACTTTAAGTTGTTGACTATGAGGTGCATGGCTTTCCCGAATTCTCACATTAATCCATATTGTTGAAATGGGGGTGGCAGGCGAGCCGAAAAAATGCATAACTTTGTAGAGCTGCGTATTGCCGAAACCTATTAAACCACATAATAAATGAGACTTACTGAAACGTTTCTATTGGCGGCGGCTTGCATGATGGCCGCCTGCTGCACGAATCCGGAGAATAATGACAAAAATCAGGACGAAGGACTCGAAAAAGACAAGGATGTAGTTGCGTATGTGTCTTCAGCCAATGCTTCCAATCTGTTCAAAAAATCCACATTTTCATTTGTCGAGACTCCGCTCTCAAGCACAAACCACATTAAGTTTTCCGATGTCCCTCAGGCAAAGACGGTCGAGGGATTCGGACTTGCAGTGACCACTGCGACGGCATACAACCTGCTCCGTATGTCACAGGAAGACAGGACTGCATTCCTGACCGAGATGTTCTCCAAGGAGAAAGTTGGCTCAAGCCTGATCAGAGTCAGCATCGGCGCGTCAGACTTCTGCACCAAGGATGAATATACATGGTGCGACACTCCGGGGCTTGAGAATTTTGCAGTGCATCAGGAGGACAGGGACCTGCTGTTCCCCGTACTGAGGGAAATTTATGCCATAAACCCAGATGTAAAAATCATCGGCTCGCCTTGGTCATGTCCGAGATGGATGAAATGCAAGATGCCTAATGGAAATGATTGGGACGCAAACAACTTCAACATAAAGGTAGGAGTTGAGGTGGACAACAACAGCTGGACCGGCGGACGTCTGAAGCCTTCATGCTATGGAGACTATGCCCAGTATTTTGTCAAATGGATCCAGACCATGCAGGCTGAAGGATTCAAGATTCATGCAATCACAATGCAGAATGAGCCTCTGAACCCCGGCAATTCAATGTCAATGGTCATGCCTTGGCAGGATCAGAAAGAATTCATCAAGATACTTGGACCTGCTCTGGCAGAGGCCGGGCTTTCCGATGTAAAGATTCTTCTGTATGACCATAATTACAATTATGATGACAAGCCAAAGCAGGATAACTATCCTTTGAATATTTATGCTGACGAACAGGCATGCAAATGGGCAGCAGGCTCTGCATGGCACAATTACGGAGGCCATGTATCAGAGCTTGACAATATCCAGTCAGCAAATCCGGAAAAGGATATTTACTTCACGGAAGCTTCAATCGGAGAATGGAACTATGATTTCTCAAAATGCCTGCTGAACGATTTTGCAGACATCTTCCTTGGTACTCTTTCCCGTGGTGGCAAGGGAGTCACCCTCTGGAACATGATGCTCGACGACAAGAAAGGACCATACAGCCCTCATGACGGCTCATGCAAGACCTGCTTCGGCGGAGTTACCATAGATTCATCCAATTATAAATCAATCAGGAAGAATTCACATTGGTACAATGTGGCCCATGCCAGCGCCGTTGTCAAACCTGGAGCCAGGATGATGGAAGTCAGCGGATACAAGGCACCTTCGGGAGTGGAACTTCTTATGTTCCGCAATCCGGACAAGAGCATCGGCACCCTGGTCTGCAACCGCAGTGACAGTGACCAGCTGCTGGTATTCTCAGGTGAAGGCTATTATGTAAACACCCGTGTGCCAGCAAGGAGCATTGCCTCATTGCTTTGGACTGAATAACATGCGCTTCGCTTAGTCGAGATGACATTATGTAAAAGAAATTGAATCAAAAATACAGAATATGAAATTGACTTATAAATCACTTGCGTGGCTGTCGCTTGCAGCAGTTCTAGCACTGTCATGCGCACAGACAAAAACATCGGACAAGCCTGTGTATCTTGATGAAAATCAGCCTATTGAGGCAAGGGTGGAAGACGCTCTTTCACGTATGACGCTTGAGGAAAAAGTAAAAATCCTTCACGCACAAAGCAAATTCTCTTCAGCAGGAGTTCCCCGTCTGGGCATTCCGGAACTCTGGACCACTGACGGCCCTCACGGTATCCGTCCGGAGGTGCTCTGGGATGAGTGGCGCCAGGCAGGCTGGACCAACGACTCATGTGTCGCATTCCCTGCACTGACAGCCCTTGCAGCAACCTGGAATGAGGATATGTCCGCACTTTATGGCAAAAGCATAGGTGAAGAAGCACGCTTCCGTGAGAAGGATGTCCTTCTCGGCCCTGGCGTGAATATCTACCGTACCCCTCTCAACGGCCGTAACTTCGAATACATGGGAGAGGATCCGTACCTCGCTTCCAAAATGGTAGTTCCATATATACAGGAAGTACAGAAAAACGGAGTTGCAGTCTGCGTCAAGCATTATGCGCTCAACAATCAGGAAACCCTCCGCCACCAGTACGATGCAGTCGTTGACGACCGTACCCTCTATGAAATATATCTTCCGGCATTCAAAGCTGCCGTCCATGAAGGCGGAGCATGGTCAATCATGGGCTCATACAACCTTTACAAAGGACAGCATGTCTGCCACAATCAGTATCTTCTCAACGACATCCTTAAAAATGACTGGGGCTTCGACGGAGCTGTAATCTCAGACTGGGGCGGCTGCCACGACACTGACCAGGCCATCACCAACGGACTTGACCTCGAATTCGGTACATGGACGGACGGCCTTACTATGGGTGCAACCAACGGCTATGATTCATATCATCTTGCAGATGCATATCTTGAAAGACTGCGTGACGGCAGGGCTTCCGAGGAAGTTCTCAACGACAAGGCACGCAGGGTTCTGCGCCTGATTTTCCGCACTGCAATGCGCACTGACAAACCTTTCGGCTCCCTCTGCTCACCTGAGCACTATGATGCAGCCCGCCAGATTGCAGACGAAGGAATCGTACTGCTCAAGAATGAAGCTTCTGTGCTTCCTCTTGATGCAACAAAACCTGGCCGCATCCTCGTAGTGGGTGAGAATGCCCTCAAGATGATGACTGTAGGCGGCGGCTCGTCTTCCCTCAAGGTCCAGAAAGAGATTATTCCGCTTGACGGAATCCGTGCAGCGGCAGGAAAACTTCAGGTGGATTTCGAAAGGGGATATGTGGGAGATGTTTCAGGAGCATATAACGGCGTGGTCACCGGACAGGACCTTTCAGAAAGCCGCACTGCTGACCAGCTCATCGCCGATGCATGCGCAAAGGCAAAGGATGCAGATGCAGTAATATTCATCGGCGGACTGAACAAGGCAAGATTCCAGGATTGTGAGGATTCAGACCGTTTCGGACTGGAACTCCCTTATAATCAGGATGCTGTAATCGAGGCTCTTGCCCAGATAAATCCTAATCTCGCTGTCGTAATCATTTCCGGAAATGCCGTGGCAATGCCATGGGTTGACAAGGTCAATTCAATAGTCGAGGCATGGTACTGCGGCTCGCAGGCCGGCACCGCCCTTGCCGACGTGATCTTCGGCAAAGTCAATCCTTCAGGAAAACTCCCTATGACCTTCCCTGTACGTCTTGAGGATAACGGAGCACATGCCCTGAATGCTTACGACCGCAAGGCTACAAGCGTAGAGTACAAAGAAGGAATTTTCGTGGGCTACCGCTGGGCTCAGAAGAAGGATGTCAAGCCTCTCTTCGCTTTCGGCCACGGTCTCAGCTACACTACATTCTCTTATGGCGAGGCTTCTGTAAGCAAGGCTTCAATCCCTGCAAACGGAACGCTTACCGTTTCAGTTGACGTGACCAATGCAGGCGAGCGTGAGGGAAAGGAAGTCGTTCAGCTCTATATCGGTGATGATGAGGCTTCTGTCGAGCGTCCTGTAATGGAGCTCAAAGGTTTCCGGAAGATTGCCCTCAAGCCAGGCGAGACCAGAAAAGTCAGCTTTACCATCGAGCCTGACATGCTCAAGTTCTATGATGTGAATGCCGCTGACTGGGCTCTTGAAAAGGGTACATTCACCGCTTATGTCGGAGCTGCATCCGATGATATCCGCACACAGGTCTCATTCGAGGTGAAATAGTTCCACCATTACATATATTTAAGTTTCGCAAGCGGCACAACCTTCAGGACCATAATAAGTTATCACTTGCGAAACTTGAGAATTGTATTATCTTTGCGCGGACATCGAACCTGCAAGATGAAAAAATATATATCAATACTGTTGGCATCATTTGCCATCTTTTCATGTGCACCACGCACGAACTGGTGTACGATTACCGGTTTTGCCCAGGGAGGCACCTACACAGTGAAGGCAGACCTGACAGGCACAGACATAAATCCGAAAGAACTAAAGGATTCCATTGATGCCATCCTGACAAGAATTGATAAATCAGTTTCCGGCTACAATAAAGGTTCGCTTCTTTGCCGTCTGAACAATGGAGAACGAATCCAGCCGGACAGCATTCTCATGGACCTGTATCATAAGTCGTATATAATATATTGTCAGACAGATGGTTATGTGGATGTGGCCTCAGCGCCTCTTTATGATATATGGGGATTCGGATTCAAAAGCGGGGAATTCCCTTCCAATCAGACCGTGGCCCTGACCCTTGCCTGCTCAGGAATGGGAAGACTTGTGCCGGACATGAAAGCCGTACTTGCACCGGACGGTACTCTGGAGGCTTCTGACCTGCTCCTTCCTGACAAAGGGACAACCACGCCTAAACTTAATTTCAACGCAGTGGCCCAAGGTTACAGTTCCGATTTGGTCGCATCCTACCTCAAGACATTGGGAATCAGGGATATGATGGTGGATATAGGGGAAATATTCTGCCAGGGACACAATCCCTCCGGAAACAACTGGACTCTCGGAATCGACCGTCCGACAGACGGCAACAACACCCCCGGGGCCGACCTTCAGGGAATATTCCATGCTCCGTCAACACCTTGTGGCATAGTGACTTCCGGTAATTATCGCAAATTCTATATCCGCGACGGCAAGAAATACGCGCACACTGTGGATCCGAAAACCGGTTACCCTGTTTCTCACCAGCTGCTCAGCGCGACAATTGTCGCCTCAGACTCCTTTACCGCTGATGCGTTGGCCACTTACTGCATGGTCATAGGCCCGGAAGCCTCACGGGACTTTGTGCTTTCACGTGCCGACATCGAAGCCTGTCTTATAAGCGCTGAAGGCGATTCCACCATATCCTGGTGTTCACCTTCATTCATTCTTGAGAATCCATCGGGAAATTAACCTACATCCCGGAAATGACCTGAAGAATGAAGGTCATGGTTTCACAAAGAAACTCCGTGATATCCAGTAAGATAGCTGGACAATTCCCAAAAACCGCTTCAGCTCCCAGACATAAAAGAGCCGAGGGTATGAGCAGTCCGGTCAATGGGGCTGCCAGAAGATTCGTAAGCAGGAAATATTTCGGGAATGTGCCGAAATAGAGCCAAGCGGGAATGCCGGCGGCAATCTGGCAGGAAATGGCGAGCGCCGCCCCGTCCCAAATCCTGTGGATGAGCGCCAGGCCATTGTCCGATTCCTCCTTCGGAAGATTCCATATTCCTTTCAGGTGAGGATATATCCATGCAATTCCAGCCATGGCGGCATAGGAAAGCTGGAAGCCGACCTTGCCTATGTCCGAAGGAAACAATGTAAGATGAATGACAAGGGCTGGCCAGAAAATCCCGCGAAGGCTCTGTTTCCTGTGAAGCATGGTGGCGGTCTGTGCCATGGTTATGAAAAGGAATGCTCTTGTCATAGATGGTCCCGCTCCGGTGGCAAGGGTGTAGAAACCGCAGATTGACAGAGTCATCAGATATCTGATTATCATCATAATATGACTGTTTCCTGCGAAAGACAGAATCTTTGTAATTGCGGCATAGATGATGCCCAGATGAAGCCCGGACAGTGCCAGGATGTGGGAAGCACCGCTTTCCCTGAAAATTGAAATGACATCTTTTGATAGTCCGGTTTTATCTCCGGTAAGCAATGCCTTGACAAGGGCATTGGTCCCAGATGAAGAAAACTCCATCCTGTCTATCGCATCCTTCATCCTTTCTCCGAATCTCTCAGCTGATATTGACAGAGGGCCGGCCGTAGTGGAAACCGACAGCACCCTGGCGGTGAATCCGCAGACAAGGCCGCACAGGAACCCTGCAACGACCACCGATCCGACGGCCCGGCTGAACGGAATTTGCTTGCATGCTGCCAGCCATGCCAGAATCATGACTGAAAGTCCGGCACCGGCGAAACTCAGCCCTGCACCCACATAGGAAACGGTAGTAATCGAAGCAAATGAAAATGTGGCGACTGCCACTGCAGACGTGAATGGGATGGCAAACCCTGCAAAATCTCTCTCCTCAGTCATTTCGTGTCAAATTTTTGCTAAAAATACTAAATATTGACTAACTTTGCAAGGCAGTGCGTGACTGTATGACACGAAAATAACACGGAAACAGTTTTAAACCTAAAAGTAATGATAATTCTTGTATTAAATTGCGGAAGTTCTTCCTTGAAATATCAGCTTCTTGATATGAAGGGAGATGAAGTTTACGATCTCCTTGCCAAAGGTCTTGTGGAGAGAATCGGTATGGAAGTCGGATGTATCAAACATCAGGCAGCCGGAAAGGACAAAGTAGTCAAGGAAATGCCTATTGCAGACCACACCGTCGGAATCAAAGCCGTCCTTGAGGCTCTTACTGACAAAGAGCACGGAGTCCTTTCAACCCTTGAAGATATCGAGGCAGTAGGACACCGCGTCGTACACGGTGGCGAGGAATTCTTCTGCAGCCAGCTGATAAACGCAGAGGTGATTGCACAGATTGAGAAATGCTCTGACATCGCTCCGCTTCACAACCCTGCCAACCTCCTCGGCATCAAGGCGGTATCTGAGGTCCTTCCGACCGTACCTCAGGTAGGAGTATTCGATACGGCATTCCACCAGAGCATGCCAGCCTATGCTTACATGTATGCCCTTCCTTATGAATATTATGAGAAATATCGTATCCGCAGATATGGTTTCCACGGAACAAGCCATAAATATGTATCTGCAAAAGGTGCGAAATTCGCAGGACTCGACCTCGGATATTCCAAGATCATCACCTGCCATCTCGGAAACGGAAGCTCAATCGCGGCTGTGGCAAACGGCAAATCAATCGACACTTCAATGGGCTTCACACCGCTTGAGGGTATCATCATGGGAACCCGCTGCGGCAATGTTGACCCTGACGTTGTCACATATCTTCAGGAGAAAGAAGGTCTTTCAGCATCGGAAATCAGCAAGGTTCTCAACAAAAAGAGCGGTTTCGCAGGACTTTCATGCGTTTCTTCAGATGCCCGCGACCTGAATGATGCTGCAAATGCCGGTGATGCAAAGGCAAAGCTTACTCTCAAGAAACTCACATACGACATCACCAAATACATCGGAGCTTATACTGCAGCGATGAACGGAGTGGACCTTATCGTCTTCACAGGTGGTATCGGTGAGAACAACAGCCGCCTTCGCCGCCGCGTCTGCGAGAACCTCACATATCTCGGACTCAAGTTCGACTATGAGGCAAACGTAGCGACAGGCAAGGACGTGATGATTTCCCTTCCGGATTCCAAGGTAAAGGTTGCTGTCATCACAACCAACGAGGAACTCGTCATCGCTCAGGACACTATGCACATAGTTCTTAACGAAGAGGAATAATTTTCGCTGACATGTTCACCAGCTTCTCAGATATTTTCGCATCCCTTGCATCAAGGGGTGCGAAAAAACGTATGATAGCGGCATGGGGTGTTGATTCACATACCATAGTTGCCGCTTCCAAGGCAGTTGACCTCGGCATTGTCGAGGTAACCATTGTAGGGGACAGTCCGATGGTGGCCCGAGTGTGCGCGGAGGAGGGAATTGACGTGTCCAAATTCACAATTGTTGACAATCCTGTTGAGCAGAAGGCTGTTGCAGAAGCAGTTGACATGGTCCGTCAGGGCAAGGGAGACATTCTGATGAAGGGTCTGTGCTCGACAGACAAATTCCTCCGTGCCATCCTGAACAAGGAGACCGGCCTGCTTCCGCCTAAAGGTACACTCACCCATGTAGGAGTGATTGAGAATCCGAATTACCACAAACTTCTTTTCCTCGGGGACATGGCTGTGATACCGGCTCCGGATTTCAAGCAGAAGCAGATAATAATGGGGCATCTTGTAGCCACGGCCCATTCTGCCGGGATCGAGCTTCCTAAAGTTGCAATCATAGCTGCATCGGAGCAGATGCTGACCAGCATGCCGGCATGCATGGAAGCCGCACAGCTCGCAAAGATGGTTGACAGGGGACAGATCAAGGGATGCATCGCAGACGGCCCGCTTGCCCTGGATGTTGCAATTGACAAGGAATCCTGTGAAATCAAAGGCCTTGTAAGCCCGGTCGGCGGGGATGCTGACTGCCTTCTTTTCCCGAACATCGAATCTGCCAA
The DNA here is from genome assembly GCA_945874815.1 of uncultured Bacteroidales bacterium. Lineage (GTDB taxonomy): Bacteria > Bacteroidota > Bacteroidia > Bacteroidales > UBA932 > Cryptobacteroides. The sequence continues at coordinate 2,078 of CAMCIE010000015.1, read as the reverse complement.
CGTTTTCTACAAGGTGAACTCAAAACTTGTCCGGGGAGTGAAACAGTCCGGCATGATGGTGGGAGCAAAAGTACCTTGCGTGCTGTCCAGCCGTGCCGACAGTATAGAAACTAAGTTGAACTCCATCGCCGTTGCAGCGATGTCAGCAAAATAGATATGGAAGGCAGAATTTTGGTGATAAATACAGGTTCCACATCGACCAAGATAGCGTGGTACGAAGATGGCCGGAAATTATTCGAACAAAATATCACATTGGCTCCCAATGTAATGGCAAAATATTCATCTGTGACGGATCTCGACCTTGAGTGTCGGGATGCCATCACAGATTTTTTGTTTTCCAAAGGCATTGAACTTTCAACGATTGACATCGTAATGGCAAGGGGTGGGCTTGTAACTCCAGTCGTAACAGGAGTCTATGAAGTCAACAAAGCCATGTGCGATACGCTCAAGACCGGCCGTGACGGAGTGCATGCCTGCAACCTCAGTGCAATCATTGCCTATGACATAGCGGAAGAGGTCAACGAGGCTCGTTCAGCAGAAGGCCCGGGACAAAAAATCTGCAAGGCTTATATCGCCGATCCTCCTATGGCTGATGAAATGCTTCCTGAACTGAAATTCGGCGGCCGTCCGGAATTTCCTCGCAGAACCCTTTTCCATGCCCTGAATTCCAGGGCCGTTGTAAGAAGGTATGCTGCATCTAAAGGACTGACCAACAAGGATGTGACGGTCATCGTCGCCCATCTGGGAGGTGGCTCTTCTGTATCGGTCCACCATCACGGACTTGTCATTGATACCACTGATTCATTGGGCGGAGACGGCCCGATTACTCCGGAAAGGGCAGGAACCGTTCCGGCTTTCCCGCTTGTGGAAATGTGCTTCAGCGGGAAATATTCCAAAGACCGTATCAAGAAAATGCTTGTCGGGGAAGGTGGTGCAATGGCTTATTTCGGAACAAAGAGTTTCCTGGAACTGTCGGACCGTGCCCGGGAGGGAGACAAAGAGGCATCTCTCTTCCTGAAATCCTACTGTGCCAGCGTATCCAAATACATAGGATATTTCTCAACTGACGTATGCGGCCAGGTGGATGCAATTATCCTCACGGGAGGCATAGCACACAATAAGGAAATCACTGCCGAAATTACCAGAAGGGTAAGTTTCATAGCTCCCGTGGTAGTATATCCTGGAGAAGACGAACTTGAATCTCTCGCCGAGAACGGATATGGCATCCTCAGCGGCAAGTTCCGGATCCATCAGTACAATCCGGACAGACTGCTGGATTAGTATTATTCAAACAGATTTCTATGAGGGAGTGCAGGGCTGCAAACAGTTCTGCACTCCTTGAACAATTCATCGGTCAGTCTTGCCTGAGACGGACCTTTCCAGGTGCTGGAATTGGTAATCATGATCCAGCATTCTCCGTCCGGGAAATATTTTACCAGGGCGCTGGTTCCTGAAAGTGTGCCCGTCCTGCTCCACCCTTTTTCAGGGTTGGTATCATTCCAACCCAAAGAATATGTATCCAGGTCAAAATATTCAGTCATCTGGGCAACGGCCTCGGGGGAGAGGATGTCCGGTACTTCATCCCTTGAGTCTATTGATGCCACCAGTCTTGCAATTTCAATCGGAGAACCGCACCAGGCACCGGCTCCAAGCAGCATTGGAATATCATTTCCGCCGTAACATCTTTCCACGATTCTTCCGCTCCCGTTATATTCTTCTATGAATTTTCCGTCACCTTCGTGGGTATAATAACGGACCTCGTTGTCGTATTTGTCTTCATAATAGATTCCGGCAATATGCATGTCGTAGCATCCTGCCTTTTCGAGGACTTCTTCTTTTATGAACTGCTCGTAAGGCATGCCGGAAACCTTTGCAATGATTTCTGACAGAAGGAGATAACCGAAATTCGAGTATTTCTGCCAAGTGCCGCTTTGGAACCTGAGCTGCTGCCTTAGGACAAGCTTGCAGAAGTCCTCGTATGTGGGAGCATGGTCGAGTCCCAGCTGGTTCTTCACATCCCTTGACGAGAAAAGCGGATCCCTCATGAAACCGCCCTGATGTCTGAGCAAGTGTTCCAC
>CAMCIE010000014.1 GCA_945874815.1 uncultured Bacteroidales bacterium | reverse complement strand
CATCCTGAGCCAGGATCAAACTCTTCATTGTATATCTCTATATAATTCTTAGCTCGTCCTGACAACTTCCTCTTAATTCCAAAAGAATTAACGCTTCTCGATTTCTTTGTTTTCTCGGTACTTGCTTCTTGTACTAAATCTCAGTCTTTTCAATGAACTTACTTATCTCGTTACCTGCGTCCTTGGATCGAGCCGCGGATCATTTTCAGGCGTGAGACCCGGTTTTGAATCGGGGTTGCAAAGGTAAGGCTTTTTTTTGATTCTGCAAACTTTTTTGAAACTTTTTTCGAAAATTTTTCGAAGCTCAATTCGCAGCTCAAACCCTCTCTGCTCAGTCTTTTCCAGAACTCCTGTCCTTCTCAGACACCCGTTTTTCAAATGGGAGTGCAAAGGTAGCGCTTTTTTCTTAACTTCCAAACTTTTCTTTACATTTTTTGCGATTTTTTCATACCCCAAAACATCAAATTAAGGCTGCGCAAGCCACAATCAGTTGACTTACACAGCCTTATAGGTTTTAGAGAAAAAATGCTTTATCAGAAAGTAAATTTCACCATTGCCTGTATTCTGTTGTTATATATCCAGTGAAGGCCTTCAAGGGACAAACCACGGGCATTGTATGACTTACCGTCACCATACTCTGCAGCTGTCATATTATACTCAAGACCGAGGGTGAACTTTCCTATATTATATGTAACAGCAGGAATGATTCTCCACATTGAATTAAGATTCTTTGATCCGTTGCCACTGAAATAGAAATCTGATTTATCAGTAACGCCACCTTCATTCACAAAATCCTTTGTTGCACCGAGGTTCTTGATGTAGCCACCCATGAGCATGAACTGCCATTTCTTTCCATAGCTAATCGATGCCCATGTAGATGAGGTCTGGATAGGTGCATATTCATAATGACCGTCAGCAAATTTTTCTGTAATTCCATAACCGCTCATCAGGTTCATGTGTTCTCCTGCCTGGCTGAAAGTTGATTTTGCCTTTGCTTCAAACTTACCACTCTTGTACTGGAGATATATGAAAGGAGAGAATGTTGTGATTCTGTCAGAAACCTTGACTTCCACTCCATTCGAGTTCTTACCTGTTCTGCGAGGCTTGATGCTCAAAACATTTGAACCGATTCTTGCAAGAAAGCCGTTGTCACTTTTGAATGACACGCCCAAATAACCTTCAGGAGTACATGAATACTTCATATATTCTGCGGATGCTCCGCTCGGGCCCTGCGACAGATACTGCTGCTGCCAGATTGCAGATGCAGTAAGTATTACGTGCTTTCCGAGGTTAGCATCCATCGTCACCTGTGGAGTTCTGGAGAACGGTCCGAACGGGGCTCCGGTCTCGAGGCTGAGGACATGAGGCTGGTCAGCAGCCATCGGATGCCATGCCTGTCCTATCTTCAATGAAACAGCAGCTTTGGCGTCACCTGACATTGGAAGGTCTTTCCAGCCGATGGTCACATAAGCCTGACGAAGTCTAAGCTGAGCTGTTCCGTTGATTTTGGATGAGGTCGCAGAAGATGTAAGACCTGAATAAAAGTCAGCTTCAACCTTTGCGCCGAAACTTGTGGAACCAATCTGATATCCGCTCACATCAACTCCGACACGTGAAGTAAGAGCCAGAAAGCGGAATGAAGGCATTGCATTCAGATCATCACCAAGTTCGTTCAATTTCTGGTCTTTCGGCAAATAGTAGAAAAGGTCACCTGTGCCGGCAGTGCTTTCACGAGTATCGAATGTAAAAAAGTTTCTGATGAATCCGTAAAATTTAAAATGATTCTGAAGATGCTCTTTCACAGGAGCATTGTCCTTTGATTCTTTGGTTGCCGCAAATGAAGGCAGAGCCAGAAAAAGCGACAGTGCAATTACAAATGTTTTCTTCATGTCAATTGATTTAGATTTTAGTACACTTATTCGTTAAAAGCCGATGAAAATCAGCATGAGGTATCCGAGAGTAAGTCCGATGACACCAATGATGACACCCACGGTAGTCATCTGTTTTGTTGTAATCATTCCAGTTGAATGAGCAAGGGCGTTAGGAGGTGTACTTACAGGCAGACACATAGCCACTGATGCAGCAATGGCAACTCCGATAATCATAGCAGGGACTCCGCCAAGGCTCTGGAATGAAGGAATGTCCTTCATGGCTGTGCCGACAACGATAAGAATCGGAACGACGAGGTTGGCAGATGCAGAGTTCGAGATGAAGTTGGAAAGGAAGTAGCAGATCAGACCTCCGACAATCATCACAACGATTGCATTCCAGCTTGTAAACGGAATGTGGGCAATCAGGTTGGCAGCAAGGCCTGTCTGATTAAGAGCTGTACCAAGGGCAAAACCACCGGCAACCATCCAGAGGACTGACCAGTTGATCTTGTCGAGGTCACGTGCCTTGAGGATTCCGGTTGCAGAGAATACGGCGAATGGGATCATTGCCACTATATTGGAGTTAATCTTGAATACGCCTTCAAACACCCAGAGGAAGATTGTGAGGGCGAAAGTAACCCATACTACATATTTCTGGAAAGGAGTAGCTTTGATATTTCCCGCTTCGATTTTGAGCTCGATGGATTTTGCTTTGAACGGATACATCTTCATAAGCAGAACCCAGGCTATGAGAAGCATGATGATGACGAACGGAACCATTCTGATCATCCACTGGAGGAAGTTGATCTCGAAGCCGGCTTCATTGAGGGCTCCGAGAGCAATGGCATTCGGAGGAGTTCCGATAGGAGTACCCATACCTCCGATATTTGCAGCAATAGGGATAGCCAATGCAAGAGAAATTCTTCCGCCACCGTCTTTTGGCAAAGTCGCCAGAACCGGAGTAAGGAAGGTGAGCATCATCGCGGCAGTTGCAGTGTTGCTCATGAACATTGAGAAAACTCCGATAACCAGAAGAACTCCCAGAAGAACGGTCTTTGGGTTCTTTCCGAATGGCTTGAGCATTACCTTAGCAAGCTGAACGTCAAGTCCGACCTTGGTTGCTGCGAAAGCGAGTACGAAACCGCCGAGGAAGAGCATGATGACAGGATCGGCAAATGCTGCCATAATATCCTTATAGTGGGTCAGGGTACCTACATTCTCTTTTGAAATGAGGAAATCGAGTCCCTTGTTGGAAGTGGTCAGGAGGATTGAAACAATGGCTACTACGGAAGTTGTCCATGTAGGAATGACTTCAAGAATCCACATCAGGGCAGTGAAGATGAAAATTGCAATCACTCGTTGCTGGGTAAGAGTGAAGATTGGTTGCATCGTCTGCGGATCAGTTCCATAGAATGATGTCGGCACCAATGCAAAGAAGAATGTAATGATACAAACTGCAAGGAATGAAACACATCTTTTGACATTCATCGGATGTCCAAGAAATGAGAAATAAGCCATATAAATGATAGATTAGTGTTAATTTTTGGTTAAACGACACCAAAGGTGGAGAAAAAAAATGTGAAAAGCAAAAACACGGCGACAAATCAGCAATAATGACAAAAAAGCGGCCGGACCGGAGTTTCATTTCCACTCCTTTGTCCAACCGCTTTTTCAATATTGGGGTATGCTTAGATCAGACCGTTCGATCCGAGGAAAATAAGCATTACATATCCGATTACAAGACCGAAGCAACCCATGATAAGACCAGTTCTGGCCATATCTTTCTGCTCAATCATACCTGTTGAGTGAGCTATGGCATTCGGAGGTGTAGAAATAGGGAGAACCATACCGAGTGATGATCCGATTGCGACTCCGATGAGGAGGGTTGAAACACCGCCGAGAGGCTCAAGATTACCGCTGACACTGATTCCGACAACAGCAAGGATAGGCACCAGAAGGGCTGCAGTTGCTGTATGTGAAATGAAGTTTGCCATTGCGTAGCAGATAAGACCTGAACCAACCACCATGATTACTGCAGGCCAGCTTCCGAATGGAATTGCATTGATGAGAGTCTGTGCAAGTACTGTCTCCTGAAGTCCCACGCCGAGTGCAAAACCACCGGCTACCATCCAGATGACAGACCAGTTGATTTCCTCGAGGTCACGTTTTGTCAGGACGCCTGTGATGGCGAATACACCGACTGGCAACATTGCCACAACATTGGAGTTCACACCTGTCTTCTTGTCAAGAACCCAAAGAAGGACAGTAGCGGCAAAAGTCACATAGACGACGATTGACCTCCAGTCTTTCTTGATCTCGCCCTGAATATTGAGTTCGATGGATTTTGCCTTGAATGGGAACATTTTCAGAAGGAGGAACCATGCAATGAGAAGAAGCACAATTGTGAAAGGAAGCATGAACGACATCCATTCACCGAATCCTATGTTCATGTTAAGACCAGCAGGATCGTTGAGATACTTCAATGCGATTGCATTTGGAGGGGTTCCGATCGGCGTACCCATACCACCGACATTGGCTGCAATAGGAATTGCCAATGCCAAAGCAGTCTTTCCTTTACCGTCCGCAGGGAGTGATTTGAGCACAGGGCCGAGGAAGGTGAGCATCATCGCAGCTGTTGCAGTGTTGCTGAGGAACATTGAGAATACTCCTGTAACCATGATGAATCCGAGAAGAACCCAGTGAGGTTTCTTTCCGAATGGTTTGAGCATCACTCTTGCAAGGAACAGGTCAAGTCCGCTCTTGGATGCAGCGATTGCAAGGACGAAACCTCCAATGAAGAGCATGATGATAGGGTCAGCAAAACAGTGGAGGAGGGATTTGTAACTTGAGAACGCTCCAAGTGCCTCTGGTTCAGCATTTCTGAAAAAGACAAGCGAGCTGTCTGAAGTTGTGAACAGAAGCAATACCACAACCATGACTGAGGTTGTCCATGCAGGAACGGCCTCGAAAAGCCACATGAGGGTTGCAAAAAGGAAAATTGCCAATGTTCTCTTCTGGATGATGGTCATACCGTCAATCCAGTTTTCCATCGGGAGGCACCAGATTGTAAGAGCAGCCACGATAGCGACGAGAATCCTGATAGTCCTTGAGACCAGTTTTTTCTCATCAACTCTGTGAGCTTTCTTCCATTCATGGTATGATTCCACAAGATGGTAGCCAAAGAAATTTTTGTACATATCTATTAGTTTAACTTATATTGATCATCGGTTTAACAAATAGGCCGCAAATTTAGTCTTTTTTTAGATTCCTTACAACCTTATATAATAAAAGGACTGACTAAACGTCAGCCCTTTCGTATTATCATCATCAATTATTTATCAGATAATGCCCTGTTCAAGCATTGCATGTGCAACTTTCATGAATCCTGCGATGTTGGCACCCTTGACATAATTGATATAACCGTCGGGTTGTGTACCATATTTGACACAGGCCTCATGGATGGACGACATAATCTGATGAAGTTTCTCGTCCACCTCGGCGGCAGTCCAGCTGATATGCATTGCATTCTGGGTCATCTCAAGTCCGGATGTTGCGACACCACCAGCATTGACAGCCTTTCCGGGAGCGAACATGATGCCGGCTTTCTGGAATGCTGCGATTGCCTCCGGAGTACATCCCATGTTGGAAACCTCAGCGCAAAGCCATGTTCCGTTTGCAAGTAGTTCCTCGGCGTCGGCACCGGTCAGCTCATTCTGGAATGCACAAGGCATGGCAATGTCACATTTGATGCTCCATGCTTTCTTTCCCGGATAGAAAGTAGCTGAAGGGAATTTCTGAGCAAATGGGGCAACGACATCATTGTTGGATGCCCTGAGCTCAAGCATATATGCAATCTTTTCTGCATTCATTCCCTCAGGGTCATAGATTGCTCCGTCAGGACCGGAAATGGCGATAACCTTTGCGCCAAGCTGGGTAGCCTTGGTAGCTGCACCCCAGGCAACGTTTCCGAAGCCGGAAAGTGCCACGGTCTTGCCTGCTATTTCCTTACCCTGCATCTTGAGCATGTGCTGAACAAAATATACAGCTCCGAAGCCTGTAGCTTCAGGACGAAGAATCGAACCTCCCCAAGTCATACCTTTTCCGGTAAGCACTCCGGTATTGTACTGCTGGGCAAGTTTACGATACATTCCGTCGAGATACCCGATCTCACGGCCGCCTACTCCGATATCTCCTGCAGGTACATCCTGGTCAGGACCGATTACTCTCCACAGTTCAAGCATGAAAGCCTGACAGAAGCGCATGATTTCAGCATCAGATTTTCCTTTAGGATTGAAATCCGATCCGCCTTTTGCACCTCCCATAGGAAGGGTTGTAAGAGCATTCTTGAAAGTCTGCTCAAACCCGAGGAATTTCAGTATTGAAGGATTCACTGACGGGTGGAATCTGAGACCTCCCTTATAAGGGCCGATTGCCGAGTTGAACTGAACTCTGTAACCGGTATTGGTCTGAATCTCCCCATTGTCATCCACCCAGGTGACTTTGAATGTCAGGATTCTTTCAGGCTCAACGATTCTCTCTACAATTTTCGCATCCTCAAACTCTGGATGCTGATTATAGACATCTTCAATAGACTCCAACACTTCGCGTACAGCCTGGAGATATTCTTTCTCGTAAGGGTACTTGGCCTGGAGTCCGGCCATGATCTTATTGGTATTCATTATTATATAATTATGTGTTTGGTTATGGTCATTTTACTTCCCATGTTGATCCGCTGCGAAGCAAGTCATCTACGCACTGAATCTTTGATTTCGACTTGACAAGTTCAACCTGGTCGCGGACGCCGTCATCATAGGTAACGGCTTCAACATCACGGATAACACCCAGTGCCACAGGGAAATCCGGATATTTCATATCGGCAAGCATCATGTGGATTCCCACGTTCTCGGAATGTGCATCATGAACGAGGATGTCGTCTTCAGTTATGCCGTTCTCTCCAATGGTCACCACCCTCAGGCCCATTCCGTCAAGCATGAGACCTTTGTTACGGTTCTTTCCGAATATCATTTTCTCGCCCTGTCTCAGAATAATTGTCCTGTCTGCCCTGACCTCTTTGTCGGCAATCAACTTGTGTGCTCCGTCGTTGAATATCACACAGTTGGTAAGCATTTCCATCACAGAGCATCCGTTATGTTTGGCTGCAGCGAGCATGATTTCCTCATTGAGCTTGAGCTCCGAGTCAAGGCTGCGGGCAAAGAACGTGCCCTTGGCTCCGAGAACAAGGCTGCCCGGATTGAAAGGAGGCTCGACTGTTCCATAGGGAGAAGTCTTGGTTATGGCTCCGAATTTTGATGTCGGAGAATACTGGCCCTTGGTCAGGCCGTATATCTGGTTATTGAAAAGAATGATGTTGATATCGACATTCCTTCGGATGGCATGGATGAAATGGTTTCCTCCGATGGCAAGGGCGTCGCCGTCGCCGCATGCCTGCCATACGGTCAAATCAGGATTTGCCACCTTGATGCCGGTGGATATGGCTGTCGCACGGCCGTGGATGCTGTGGAAGCCATAAGTATTCATATAATAAGGAAGGCGGGAAGAACATCCTATACCTGAAACAACAACATATCTTTCCTTGCTGTATCCGAGGATTTCAGTTACATCCGGCAAAGCCCTCTGAAGGGCTGCGAGCACTCCATGGTCACCACATCCCGGGCACCATCTGACTTCCTGGTCGCTCTTGAACTCTTTGAATGTATATCTTGGCATTGTATTTCCGTTTTATTGCAAATTTTTACGAATAGCTTCTTCGATTTCCTGAACAAGGAACGGCTGTCCCTGAACTTTGTTGTACTGGCTGAACTTGAACTCAGGGAGACGTCCGCGAAGATAATTCACGAAATGTCCGCTGTTGAGTTCACATACAAGTATCCTTTCATACCTTGAGAATACTTCAGAGGTATTCTTAGGCAGAGGAAGTATGTAGTCAAAATGAGCAAGGCTCACGTCAAGTCCATCTTCGCGGGCTTGCTGGACAGCTGAAAGAAGGTGTCCGTAAGTACCGCCCCAGCCGACAACGAGAAGTTTGCCGCTTTCTGCACCGAACACTTCCAGTGCAGGGATGCTGTCAGCAACTTTCTCAACTTTCATTGCCCTTTCGTGTACCATCAGGGCATGGTTCTGAGGGTCGGAAGAAAGAACTCCGGCATGGTTCTTCTCAAGACCGCCCACACGGTGTTCGCATCCTGCCATGCCTGGCACGGCCCATTTGCGGACATAGGTTTCAGGGTCTCTTTCGTATGGTTTGTATTCTGTGTTCGGAAGTGCAAACGGAGGCACAATCTTAGGATAATCCTTCATCGACGGGATGAGCCATGGTTCCGAGCCGTTTCCGAGGAAACCTTCTGTAAGCAGAAGTACAGGAGTCATGTGCTCCAGGGCAATCTTGGCTGCATTGAAGGCTGCATCGAAACATCCTGCAGGAGAATGAGCCGCCATGACTACCATAGGACACTCTCCGTTACGTCCGTACAAGGCCTGATTCAGATCGGTCTGTTCGGTTTTGGTCGGAATACCAGTAGATGGACCGGCGCGCTGTACGTCGATGACAACCAAAGGAAGTTCTGTCATGACGGCAAGTCCGAGGGCTTCGCTCTTGAGTGAAAGTCCGGGACCGGAAGTCGTGGTCACGGCAAGGTTTCCGGCGAAAGCGGCTCCGATGGCCGTACAAACTCCGGCAATCTCGTCTTCAGCCTGCACAGTTTTGGCTCCGAGACTCTTGTGGATGGCAAGTTCCTCAAGGATATTCGTAGCAGGGGTAATAGGATATGAACCGCAGAACAGCGGAAGTCCTGACTTTTCAGAAGCGGCCAGAAGGCCCCATGCTGTTGCCTGGTTTCCTGTAATGTTCCTGTAAAGTCCTTTCTTCTGGTTTGCAGGCTCTACTGTATAAGTATTCGGTATTGCCTGAATATTTGCGGCATAGTTGAAACCATCCTTAAGAACCTTCTTGTTTGGTTCAATCAGTTCGGGATGTTTCTTTGAGAATTTCTTTTCAAGGTACTTGAACACGTATTCCATCGGACGGTTGTAGATATAGCATGCCATTCCGAGTGTGAACATGTTCTTGCATTTGACAATGGTCTTGGGGTCAAGTCCGCTGTCCTTGAGACTCTCTTCAGTGAGTGTCGTTATCGGAGCAATGATGATGGCACGGTCCTCGATATAGAGCTCGGTAATCGGGTCATCGCTCTTGAGTCCGGCTCTCTTGAGACCTTCTTCGTCAAAAGTATCTCCGTCAATCAGTACCATTGCCGTTCTCTTGAGCCATTTGGCATTCGCCCGGGGTGTTGATGCTTTCACTTCCGATATGGACCTGGAATCCGGATACGCCGGAAACTGTTCCATGAGGGGCTCTGATTTCTGCCGGATAATCCGGGAATGTTGAAAGTTCGTTTCCAAAGATTGCTGACATATCTGCAAAAAGAGACCCGGTGAGTTGCATACCGTCTCCCGAATCTCCTGCAAACCGAATTACAACATCTTTAGTATCAATTACCTTGTGTTGCATTGTGTTAATAAATAATAAAATAGTTTAAATTTCTTGCAAATTTATAATAATTTTCCTGATTTGCTACTATTTTATAAGAAAAAGCGACCCACTTCCGTGAATCGCTTTAAAAACTGCCCTATTAAGGGAGATTATTGTGCGTTTGCCTGTGCAGCCTGCGCTTTGGCCTGAAGTTCTGCCTGGAGAGACTCAATTGTCCTGCCCTCAGGGATATTGAGGGCCTTCCTTGCTTCAGGTGTCAGGTCAAGTGCCTGTGCAGGGTCAATATAAAGCATTGAGCTTTTCTCAAAAACAAATGCAACTCCTTTGGCCTTTGCCAGATCAGTCACGGCTTTCTGTGCTTTCTCATAGATAGGGGCCTGAAGAGTCTGCTGAGTCTGCTGGAGCTCCTGCTGGATTGCCTGCTGGAAATCCTGGATTCTGTACTCAATCTGCTGAAGTTCCGCTGCCTTGCTCTCCCTGATGGCCTGAGTCCATGAAGCCTGTTTCTGCTGGAACTGCTGAGCCTTGGTCTGATACTCTTCCATCATAGCCTGATAAGTTTCCTGAGCCTCTACGCTTGCAGCCTCTATCTGCTCGCGGGCAGCATCCATTTCAGGCATCAGCTGAACGAGTTCAGCATAATCCACATAAGCAAAAGTAATGTTCTGTGCAGAAGCGGCAAGTGATATCATTGCCATAGCTGCGATCAAAAAAATTTTTTTCATGTTATTTTATTTTTAATGATTTCATTAGTGTCAGTGTCTTGTGGCCGGGCTTAGAACTGCTGTCCGATTACGAAGTGGAACTGGCTCTTTCCGTTTACAGGATCGTCGAATCCCCATCCCCAGTCAACTCCAAGAAGACCGATCATCGGGAGGAACACCCTCACACCCACACCGGCAGACCTCTTGATCTGGAAAGGATTGAAATCCCTGATGTCTGACCAGCAGTTACCGCCCTCAAGGAAGAGCAATGCATAAATGGTGGACTGCGGCTGGAGGATTACCGGATAGCGGAGCTCTACGGTAAACTTGTCATACACGTTTCCGGAGTAATAGTTTCCGGTGATATTGTATGATGAAGTGGCCGTCGGGGTAAGCGAGTAGTTCTCATATCCTCGGAGGGAAATGATTTCTGAGCCGTAAGTATCATATCCGGACATACCGTCACCACCGACGCGGAATCCTTCGAACGGAGAATAACCCCAGTTGCGGTTATAATAACCAAGGTATCCGAACTGTGCGCGGGCCATCAGGACAAGGTCGCCGACAAGCTTGGTATAGATTGCTCCCTTGAATGACCATTTGTGATACTCAATCCATTTGTACCTCTGCTGGGATGTCTGGAGATTATAGTTGATCTCTTTCCAGTTGGTGGCCTGAATCTCATTTCCATTCTCATCAAACCCTTTGAGTCCTTTCTTTCTCAGGAGTGAATAAGGTGGGGTCAGCTGAAGGGAGAATGAGAAATCCGATCCCTGACGAGGATAAATCTGCTGGTCCGTTGAATTCCTCTGCAAGCTGAGGGTATAACTCAAGTTGTGGGATATACCTGTATTGAAGAGGAACTGATATGACCAGTTCTGCAGTTTGTAAGTCTGCCAGCTGAGCTGATTGTAGAGCACGAAATAGTTGTCAGGCCATTTGAGCCTCTTGCCTATACCTGCAGCAAATCCATAGACCTCCATGTACTCGTCATTGTTCATGATGTTGAATGCAAGATATGAGTTTGTCTGTCTGGTGTAGTAGAGGGACATGTTCAGAGAGGTAGGCTTCTTTCCGAAAAGCCATGGCTCAGAGAAACTTGCAGAAAGGCTGGTGTAATATGTACCGTTGGTCTGGAAACGGATTGCAAGGTTCTGTGCATCTCCCAGAGGTACAGGACGCCATGCAGTCTTGTCAAAGAACCTTCTTGTGGAGAAGTTGTTGAAGCTGACTCCGACAGTGGCCACGAAGGTATTGCCGCCCCAGCCTCCTGAGAGTTCAAGCTGGCTGGAAGGTTTCTCTGTCACATTATATACGATGTCAACGGTGTTGTCCATAGGATTCGGAAGAATCGAATATCCTCCGGCGCTGGTGATTGCCTCTGCATCGAACTGTCCCATAGAAGCGATTTCCCTGATTGAACGTTCGAAGTCGGTCTGGCTGAAGAGGTATCCCGGACGGGTGAAGACCTGACGGCGTACGACTCTTTCATTGGTAAGGTCGTTTCCGTTGATGATGATGTTGTTCAATGTCGCAGGTTTTCCCTCGACGACCCTCATCTCCACATCCACCGAGTCACCTTCGATGTTGAGTTCGACAGGAGATATCTGTGAGAAGAGATATCCGTTATCCTTATATAACTTTGAAATGTCGTATTCATTTTGCTTTCCGCCTCCGAAAAGTCTTTTTTCCATTGTCACGACGTCATATACGTCACCTTTATTGATCATGAGGATTTCGTTGAGCACGTCGGAAGAATAAACGGAGTTTCCGGTCCATGTGATGTCGCGGAAATAATATTTCTTTCCTTCATCAATTTCAAAATCAATCTGCAGGCGGCCCGGCTCGATGTAATACATTGTATCCTTGACAATCCTTGCATCCCTGTAACCGGCCTCGTTGAAGGCACTGATGAGGTTACGTTTGTCATTGTCGTATTCGGACTCGTTGAATTTCTTCGAACAGAAGAAATTCATGAAACGGGCATCCTTGGTCTTCTTCATCGAACGCACGAGCTTGAACTCCTTGACATTCTCAGCTCCGGAGAAGGTTATCTTCTTGATTTTCACCTTCTCTCCCCTATCCACATGGAAATTGACACGGATGGCGCTTCGGATCATGGTGTCACGCTTCGAAGACACATCCACATTGACATTGTAGAATCCTTTCTCCTTGTAATATCTCTTGATGATGTCAGAAGCGGTCTTGGAAACATATTCAGAAAATTCGCCGCCCCTCTTCAGGTTGAGACGCTCCTGGAGTTCCTTCTGCTCACCGGACTTTACTCCGGAGAATGTCCATTTTGAAACACGTGGACGCTCTATTACGGAAATCTTGAAAAAAGCAGTATCACGTTTGGCAGAAAGCGAGTCAATCGAAACGGATACATCTTCGAAATAACGCTGGAGCCAAAGCCTTTTGACTATTGAGGTGATATCTTCGCCAGGTACTGTCACCTCCAGTCCTTTCTGAAGTCCGGATACCTGTATGATCTGGTCCGGTGAAAGATAATTGGTGCCTTCAACCCTGACACCACCTACTATATATTTCTTCGGGCTGTTATAATCTACGACCACACCTTCACCTTTTATCTGACCTGAAGCGGTTATGGCGAAGGCTGCAGAAAGCACCAAAAGTGTCGCTATAAGAATAATCCTGCTGATTTTCATCCGTGTAATTTGATTCAAAACTGCAAATATACGCAATTATTTGACTTTTCCATATCGTCTGTCCCGTTTTGAATAGGATGCCAGAGCACTGCGGAATTCATCCTTACGGAAATCAGGCCATAATACATCTACAAAAAGCAGTTCCGAATAGGCTCCCTGCCAAAGAAGATAGTTGCTGAGGCGGCTTTCACCAGAGGTTCTGATTATCAGGTCGGGATCGGGAATGCCGTCGGTTATCAGGTAGCGGGAAAAATCTTCATTGCTCATCGACAGGAGCGAAGAAACTGAGGCAGGGTCGGATGCGGCCTGGCTGACAAGTTTCTTTGCAGCCTGG
>CAMCIE010000013.1 GCA_945874815.1 uncultured Bacteroidales bacterium | reverse complement strand
CCCCATCCCCTCTCCGGGCTGCCTTTCGACATGTCCTTAGGAGCACATGTGCTGTCGCCGCAAAGATGGATCGTTACATGATTTTCAGATTTGTTTTTCGCGTGGCAATCTATTGACATTGCTGCAATCAAAAAGAGGCCTAAGCCAAGAATTCGTTTAATTTTCATGGTATTAGTTTTTAATTTCGCTAATATAAGAAAAAATGTTCCAATTGTCGCTATTTTTATCGCTGCATGGATTCTTATGTTGGCAGTGTATTTCCCTATTGCTTATATTTGCTCTGCTTAACCAAAAGACGAAATAAGATTCAACATGAAAGTATTACTTGTTTGTAATAATGCTTTCATTCAGGGTAACGGTATTTGCACAGCCGTACAGTCTCTTCTGGCCAATCTCAGGATAGCCGGAATAGACACCCGTTTGATGGCATCAGCCAATCCCGATCCGGAAGGCAAACAGCCGGACTACAAATTGGCACATTTCAAAATTCCCTTATTCGAACCACTTATCTATAAGAATGGTTTCCGATTCGCCGCGGCCGACCCGCAAATCATGAGAGAGGCTGTAGAATGGGCGGACATAATTCACCTTCATGAAGCCTTTCCACTTCAAATCAGGACGGCAAGAATTGCCCGTGAACTGGGAAAACCATGTGTTGCGACTTTCCACCTCTTTCCGCAGAACGTCATTGCCAATGCCATTCATGCCAGCGGAGAGAATCTGCTGAGCAAAGGACTGATGTACTGGTGGAAAACTGCTGTTTTCAACAAATGCACATACATCCACTGCCCCTCCGAAGCCGCCCGTTCATACCTTGAAGAGAATGGAGTCACGCCTCCTAAGATGGTGTGCAGCAATGGAATAAAATCTTCTCATCCTCCCATTTCAAAGAACAATCCGCCGAGTGATCCTATAAATATCATCTGCATAGGAAGATATGCATGGGAGAAATCACAGCTCACCCTTCTCGATGCCATGAAGGCATCTAAACATGCCGGAAGAATCCAGCTATGGTTTGCAGGAAAGGGTCCGATGGAAAAGAGGCTGAAGAAACGGGCTCAATCTCTTGTAAATAAAGGCATTTTGAAACATGGACCGATTTTTGGATATTACGACAGGGCAGGATTGGAAGATCTGCGTTCCCGTGCCTGGCTCTTAGTGCACTGTGCCACGGTTGAAATGGAAGGGCTTTCCTGTCTGGAATCCATTGCAGAAGGAGTCGTACCGATTATTGCAGAAGGCAAACTCACTGCAACCTCTCAGTTCGCACTCGACCACAGGAGTACTTTTCCGGTGAACAATCCTGCTGCGCTTGCAGAAAAGATTGACTGGTGGATAGAGCATCCTCAGGAGCGCAGCAAGATGAGTATCAGATACGCAGAGTCAGCATTGGATTACAGTACCGACAATTCCACCGCCTCAATGATTGGAATGTATGAAAAAGCCATGTCGAGATGAAACATAAGTTATTGGCAATCCTTGCCGTAATCGTTATCCTGAGTGCATTCTGCCAGGGAAGTTCAGGTAAGGACAGGAAAAGTACCAGGAGTGAATTTGCCATGCCGGACAGCATACACCTCGGCATAGGGCATCTGGAACAGGTGATATATGAAACCTCTGTACCGGGTCCGACATGCCGAAGACTCATGGTCTATCTTCCTGAAGCCTACTATTCAGATACTACAAGCATATATCCGGTACTTTACCTTTTCCATGGAGCAAGAGGTGACGAATTGGCGTGGATAGAAAAAGGAGACATTCTTCACACCGTGGACAGTCTGACTGCCACGGGGAAGATGTCTCCCACAATCATTGTCATGCCTAACATGAACCATTACACAGACGACGAGGAATACTGCTTTTCACGAAAGAAAAACCCGGTTGAATCCCTTTTCGAGGTTACTGGCTGCGTTGAAACTTCCTTCATGGAGGATGTCGTCGCGATGATTGACCGACGGTTCAGGACCATTGCGTCAAAGAGCGGCAGAGCCATTGCAGGTCTGTCTATCGGGGCTTTGCAGTCAATCTATATTTCCGCTGCCAACCCTGATGCTTTCGACTATGTGGGACTGTTTTCCCCGATGTCGAGGCCGGTGGTCAGATATGGTCCTTACAAGGACATTTATTATGGTCTGAAACAGAAGCAGGAAATCCAGTTTGCAAATCCTCCCAAAGTATATTGGGTGATGATAGGAAACTATGATATCTTCGTCGAAAACATTCAATATTATGCCAACTATCTCAGACGCAATGGTTTCAAGCATGAATACATTTGCACCGGAGGTGGGCACACCTGGAAAAACTGGACCCGCTACTGCTCCGCCTTCCTTCAAAATCTCTGGTAGAAACCTGTCTCAGATGAATCAGTGAACCTCACTGAAATATTTCAGAAACTGAGTCCTCATCAGCTTGTCTGCATTCTCAGGCTCAGCAGCATTCAGTTTGCCCTTATAGTCATTGACAGACTCATATCCTTTCTCCTGCTGCCATTTCTCAAGACCGTCATTGGCTTCGGAAATCCATGAAGCACCACCACGGATGATAGGGCTGGCAACCTCCACTGCAGAAGCACCGCTGAGGATGGACTTAACGACACCTTTCCAAGAATCAACACCGCCTGATACAGCCAGGTCAACCGCAGGAACAGCAGATGAAACAAGACCGGCCCACCTGAGAGGAAGTGAAAGATCAGCAGCGCAAGTGAAAGGATTGCCAGTTGTGAATGCAATCTTGTCAACGTCGATGTCAGTCGGATAGAACCTGTTGAAAAGGACTACCGCCTTCGCTCCCTTGGCGTAAAGCCTGTCGCAAAGTGCCACCGGATTGGAAAGATTCGAGCCTATTTTCACGATGACAGGGATGCGTATCCTTGATGAAACGTTGGCTACGATATCCTCGTGCATCTTTTCGAAATCACCTGGGGTATAATTGCGGGCAGTGCACAAACTCATGACGTTGAGCTCGAGAGCATCGGCTCCGGCCTCCTCGATTCTGGTTGCAAATTCCTCCCATTTGCCGTCTGTATGGCATGCGATGGAAGCAATGACAGGGATTGAGCACTGTGCCTTTGCCTGTTTGATAAGGTCCAGGTAATCAGACAATACCTTCTCTCCAAGATAACCTGCGAGATAGTCGTACGCCTCAGGATGCATATCGATATCATTTGCGGCGACTTCCCTTGTGATGCTCTCTTCAAAAAGTGATTTCAGGACAACTGCACCTGCTCCAGCCTTTTCGAATTCAACAAGTTTAGAAACGGAAGCCGTCTGACTGTTGCTTCCAACTATGATTGGGGACTTAATCTGAAGTCCTCCGAATTTTGTACAAATATTGCCCATTGGTTACAGTGTTTACAAATATTCCACAAATATACTATTTTTGATTAAATTTGCGTGATATCAAAAAATCAAAACATGAAAACATTTGCAAGAATAATTCTGACTGTGACCATGCTGCTTGGCTGTCTTTCAGCATCAGCGACAAGAAAACTGCATGTAATCGAATCCCCCAACCTCCATTGTAACGATACCATCGTAGTTTATTGTCCGGATACGGTAAAGCCGGGATGCGGAAACTCAAACTGCCCGATGGCTGCCGAATGTTCCACCCAGCGTGGGCTTCCGACACTTTTCCTGCTTCACGGATGGGGCGGAAAATGGTCGAGCTGGGAGGAAAACACTGACCTTCAGGCACTTTGCGACAGATTCAAATTCAGAATCATCTGCCCTGACGGATTCAAGGACAGCTGGTACATCAACAAGACCGACCAGACTGACATGAAATGGAGAGATTTCTTCTGGAACGAGCTATGGCCGCTAATGGACAAGGAATATGGACTTGATCCGGGCCGTACCTTCATCGACGGTCTTTCCATGGGAGGGCATGGTGCCATGAACATCTTCCTCGACCGTCCTGACCTGTTCGCCGGTGCCGGTTCCATGAGTGGAGTCCTGGACCTGAAATATTCCGCCGGATCAAAGGAACTCATTCCCCCGATGATCGGAGCAAAGCATATTGAAGACCCCGAGTGCAAGGCAATCGGTGCAATACATCGCCTCGGAAGACTTCCGGAAATATGCGGGAAAGAAGCCTCCGGAAAAATGCTCGTTGTTAGCTGCGGATCTCAGGATGCCAAATTCGTTCCGGCATCGGAAGATTTCGTACGCAAATGCAATGAAATGAACATCAAGCACATAGCCCTGTTCAGTCCAGGGAAGCACCGTTGGAACTACTGGGTCTGGGTACTCCCCTACCACATCGAATGGTTCAGCCAGAACATCGGCTGACACCGACCGGAATCCGGATTACTCTGATTTGATGGAATCAACTGGGTCGGACAAGGCAGCGGACAGACTGCGGAGCGTTACAACCGTGACGGTCACAAGCAGCACTGCAGCAAGGGCTATGACGAACACCCACCAGTAGATAGGCATCCTGTAGGCGAAGCCTTTGAAATAGGCATCGACAATCAGCCACGCAATCGGAAGCGAGAGCACGAAGCACACGAGTACAATGCGTACAAACTTGACATTGAACATTTTAAGTATGTCCGGAACGGTGGCGCCGTTTACCCTTCTGATACCGATTTCCTTGCGTCTGTACTCAGCCTCGAACATCACCAGTCCGAAGACTCCCATCAGGGATATGACAATAGCCAAAGCAGTGAACAGCAAGATTATACGTGAGGTCCTGCGTTCTTTTCCATACTCAGAATCAAGCCTGCTGTCGAAAAACGACACTTCGAATTCATCCTTAGGAACGGATGGATCAAGTTCGTGCAGTTTGTTTTTTATCCAGTCTATCAGGACCGGAATGTCGGCTCCTGGCTGAGTCCTGATATAGAGGGTGTTGAGAGACTTCCATGAATTTTTCCCGAAAACATATAGGGCGAAAGGCTCCACTCCCTCCGACAAAGCCTTGTAATTGAAGTTCCGGCATATTCCCACAATGTCGGTCTCTCCCTGATGACCCTGCATCTTGTCTTCCAGGGTAAGTCCGAACTTGTCCCTTGCCGCCTCGTTGAAGATGAATACGCCGTTCTCGCATATTTCGTCGCTTTCCATGAAATCCCTTCCTTCAACTATGTCTATTCCCATGAAACTAAGGAAGTTCCATTGAACAGGATAACACATGAAATTGATCTGTTCGCCTTTGAACTGCCTTCCCCATCCCATCCTGTAGTTCGAGACGATATCTCCGTTTGCAAAGGTTATATCCTTGATTTCAGGATTGGTTTTCAGAACCGATGTCGCGGTCTTCCGCATATCGGCGATCTTTGTTGAAGTATAGACCTGAAGCAGCTGGCTGCGGTCGAATCCCATGTCGTAATGGAGCATATACTGCCTCTGCATTGTCACGAAAGAGGCGCAGATTATCAGCACGATAGAAACGGTGAACTGGAATCCGATGAGTCCTATCCTGAACGCCTTGCCTTTTGAGGCCGTACCGAAACTTCCTTTGAGGGCGAATGCCGGAGAAAAGGATGTAATGTACAGGGCAGGATAGAGCGAGGACACCACAGCGAGAATAATGCCCCCGAGAGCAGTGAAGACCATCACACCGATATTTTTAGAGAATAATGCGCTGCAAGGAATCAGAGAGGCCAGAGAACTGCCGCAGAACAGTTTGACGGCACCTGCCGCCAAGGCAAGGGCAATGATAATCATCACAACGGATTCGCAGACAATGCCAGTCACAAGTCTTCCTCTCGATGCCCCGAGTATCTTTTTCGTGTTCACGGAACGCAGGCGCACCGGCACGAGGGCGAAGAAGAAATTGATGAAATTGATGAAGGCTATGACTATCACGAGAATTGCGATGGCAAGAAGTGTGTAAGTGGTAGTCTTGCTGCCGCTTTTACCCGGGCTGGAGAGAGTCTTCTCGAAATATATATCCTCAAATGGGAAGAGTTTGATTTTGAGTCTTGCCTTACTTTCTTCCAAGTCCTCATCAGAGACTTCCTCCCCCTGTTCTTCTGCCATATTGAGGAAGGTTTTGACTATATAATCAAATGCCTGTTGTTCAAACAGTTCCTTGTCTTTCTCCGAACGGAGTTTTACGAAATACGGGTAGCTCCACTCGCTGAACTCTTCAATGTTTTCACCACCTATGTTGGTTATGCAGTCTGAATCGCTGAGGTCGCTGTTGGAAGGGTAATGCCTGAATATGGCCTTCACATTGTACTGATTGACAGTTCCGTCATTGCCACGGCTGTAGAGGACATCACCTGCGTGCAGGCCGAGTTCCTCCGCCTTTGTGTCGGATATGATAAGGTCTTTCCACGGTGCAAGGTCCTCGATGCTTCCTTCCACTGTCTCAAAATTGAAGACCTGCAATGCTCCCGATGACACTTTGCCGAAATTGATGTAGAATTCTCCGCTTCCGTCTTCCTCGCGGCTGAGCCGGGTCATATCTCGTCCAAGAACAGCTGTTCCGCCACATTCCACGCATGGAACGTTTGCTATGGCCGCCTCGCTAAGCGGTCTCGACATCCATGGCATCCAGTTGCCCGGAGTGTACCAGTCCGGCATCGTTACGACATAGATCCTGTCGGAGTCTTTGATTTTCCTGTTGTATCCAAGGTCATAATTGACCTGGACCATAATGATATACAGGGCGGCGAACGCCATCGACATTCCTAAAATATTCAGAAGCGATGCCGCCGCCGAACTTCTTCCGCCTGTTAAATTTCTTATTGACATTGTTCTTTATATTAATTATTTCATTTTTCAGATCTCTCCATTCCGGTGCTTTGCACCTCCAGTCGAGATGACAGATGGAAGTGAATGGAGAAATCTCCGTTCTCTGTCATCTCGACTAAGGCCGTAGGCCGCATGGAGAGATCTACTCTTTACGTAGCGACTCCACCGGATTGGCCCTGACCGCCCTCCAGGACATAACGACCACAATAGCCAGAGTAAGCGCCGCAATCATCAAGAAGGCAACGACAAACTCCAATCCCGAAATCCCCACCTTCTCAGCAAAGCCTTCCTGCCACCTGACAATCGCAAGCCATCCCAAAGGAACTGCAATCAGGAACGACAGCAGCAGTCTGAAGGTATATTTCTTCAGACAGTCCCATATCAGAGGACTGCTGTCCGCTCCATAAACCTTCCTTATGGCAATGGTACGCCTGCTGTATTGCAAATCAAGCAGCACCTGTCCGAAAATTCCCACAAGCGAAAGAATTGCCGCAAGCAGAGAAAAGAGCGAAACAATCTTCTCCTGCTTGATTTCCGGTTTGTAAAGTTCTCCGAGAATATTGTCATACAGCTTGACATCGAACAGATAAGACGGATCCATCTCAAGCAGGACTTCATTGATTTTCCTCACGCATTCCCTCCGGTCGAAGCCGTCTGCGAGCCTGATGTAAGCCCAGGTCAATGAAGCATAATCCTCCGGAAGGGCAATGTAGATGACAGGTGAAACATCCTGCCTGAGAGAATTGATGCAGACATCGCCGGTTCGGCCGATTATATCAATGCCGTCCAATGCCCCGCCCTCGGACATTTCAATGTCCTGGTAGGCCGCAGCCTTGTTGATTATCACGCTGCCGACACTCTTGTCCGACTCGGAAAAATCACGGCCCTCCACGACAGGTATTCCCATCACTCTCAGGAAGTTGGGGCTGCAGTAGAACACGAAAGTCCGGATTGGCTTGCCATTGAAATTATAGGTGGAGGTGCTATAGACATCCTGCCCTCCCATGCATTCCATCGAATAGGCCACGTCCTCGAACTCGTCCATTGCCGAAAGCCTCTGCCTCAGCCAGCCTGCATTTCTGGCATACTGGCTCTGGGAGATTTTCACCACGGCCACATTGTCCTTGTCAAAACCGTTGTCACGGCTAATCATATACTCGTTCTGGCGGTATATTGAGGTAACGAAGACCAGCAGCACGAAGGAAACCGCATATTGCATCACCATCATCACTGTGCGGAAATGCTTGCCTGACAGCGAATACTGCATATCCCCCTTCAATGCGAATGCTGGCGGAAGGCTGGTGACATAGAAGCTCGGGAATATACCGGCTATGATGCCGATAAGCAGTGCCATAAATGCAGAAATGACAATAAGAAATCCCTGCTGAGGGAACCTGAAAGGCATATCCACAAGTCCTTCGGATGCAAGGGAAGCACTGATTGGAGATATTATGCACAGAGCCAGGGCGAACGATGCCAGGCTGAAGGCCACTGCTTCAAAAACAAGACCGGCTCGGAGATTAAACACACTGCTGCCCAATATTTTCCGGGTGTTGATACTCTTGACGCGCATTGGCGCGAGTGCAGTAAAGAAGGTCGTGTAGTTGATGCCTCCAATCAGAAGAACGACGATGGAAATGCATATCAATATCCACATCTGGCCGCGGCTTCCGTTCTTGTAGATTGCGCTGCCCGCATCGGCGAAATATATATCCTCCACAGGGGTCAGCTCAATGTCGGTCAGCCATTCGCTGTCTTCATAATCCGTTGTCTCATTGAAGGTTCTCTCCACGAGTTCCTTGTTGCCAGGGCTGTCGAGGAGGAGGTAGCAACAGAAGTTCGCTCCTCCGTACGAGCCTTTTTGAAGATCCCCGATATTGAGGAAGATGTCGTTGCAGATTTGTGAGTTCTCGGGAAAGTCCTTGTACACGGCACCTACGACCAGGTTCTGCTCTCTTTCCGCCCCGAAGAGATATTTCTCGTTGTGGGAGATGATTCTTCCAATGGCGGATTCATTGCCGAATAGTTTCCTGGCAAGCGAGAGAGGGATTGCGACGGACTGCATATCTGCGATGGCATCGGCATTGCCCTCTATGAATTCTGCGCCGAAAACCTTGAAAACTTCAGGATAGACCAGGTTGACCTTGCCCTCGAATGGCTCTGTCAGCCGTCCGTCCTTGCTGGCTACATTGAAAACAATGCTGCTGAGGAAGGGGCAGGCGATGCTTCCGGCCTCGATGTGGGGCGAGCAGCTGATGATGTCGTCGGCATATCCGCGTGGAAGAATGTTCCGGAAGATGTCATCCTTGTCAACCCCGATCTTGTCAACGCGGTAGATCCGGCCGGATGTAGGATGGTTCCTGTCGAAGCTGCTCTCGTATCCAACCTGGACCATCAGGACCATGAATGCTGTGAAGCCAAGCGTCAGTCCGATGAAATTCATCACCATCGCAACGGTGTATTTCCTCAGTATCGCAAAAAAACTTTTCATTAATATCTGGTTCAATAGTTTGTATAAACAGGCAGTATCTCCCGACAGTGCCTTGCTTCAATATTTATGTTATAACTCATTCTGAACGTCGCTGACAATCTCTCCGTCGAAGAGGTTGATGATGCGCTGGGCGCAGGAAGCGTCTCTCTGTGAGTGGGTTACCATTACGATTGTAGTACCCTCGGCGTTGAGTTCCTGAAGGAGTTCCATCACCTCCTTGCCGTTCTTGGAATCGAGGTTTCCTGTCGGCTCGTCGGCGAGAATCAGTTTCGGATTTGAAACCACGGCGCGGGCGATTGCAACCCTCTGCTGCTGACCTCCGGAGAGCTGCTGAGGGAAGTGCTGGGCGCGGTGGCTGATGTTCATCCTCTTGAGCATGGCGGTTACCCTCTCCTTGCGCTCTGATGCGCTGATGTTGAGGTAGCGCAGAGGCAGCTCAACATTCTCATATACATTGAGTTCGTCGATGAGGTTGAAGCTCTGGAACACGAATCCGATGTTGCCTTTACGGAATTTGGTGCGGTCCTTTTCCTTGAGTTTCGCCACCTCCTGGCCGAGGAGTTCGTAGCTTCCTGAAGACGGGTTGTCGAGCAGGCCGAGGATGTTAAGCAGGGTTGATTTGCCGCATCCTGACGGGCCCATAATTGCTACGAATTCGCCGTCGCCGATTTCAAATGACACATTGTTCAATGCGGTGGTTTCAATTTCTTCTGTACGGAATACTTTGCACAGGTCATTTACTTTAATCATAATCTTTTGTATTTATTTGTTATTATTCTATTCTGTCTTGATACCTTCGGCCGGGTTGCGGCGGACGGCGTGTATGGTCTGCCAGAGGATGGAGAGCAGGGCTATCAGCAGGGACAGGGCGCAAGTCAATATAAATATCCAGGCGCTTAATGGAATCCTGTAGCTAAAATCCTGCAGCCATCTGTCCGATATAGAATATGCAAGCGGCACGGCTACAAGGCAGGACAAAAGAAGCGGCGCGCAGAACTTGGTGAGCATCAGCAGGATAACCTCCCGTATGTTTCCTCCCATAATTCTTCTCACGGCAATCTCGCTCCGGCGCTGGCGGATGAAGAACAGCGACATTCCAATGAAGCCGAAAATTGATATCAGCAGGGCTATGCCTGTGAACATCAGGACAATATGAAGGACATTCCTCTCTTCCTCGAACTGCGAGGCCACTTCCTTTTCCAGATTCTGCACGACCCAGTCAATATCTTTCCTGTCCGTGATGACCTCGGCTACGGCGGCCTTGATTTTCCTGAAAGCCTCCGGCGAACCATCTGTTTCGACAACATAATCCGGATTCCTCATCTTCTCCGGGTCTCTGACATAAATCGCAAATTCAGTGATATCATCAAGTATATTTCCTTTATGGAAATTCCTGACAATCCCCGCAATCTGTTCTACACCATAGTCTCCGTACCATTGTATCTCACGGTCGGAATCGGAAAGACACAGGGCTTCCTTCATCTTCTCATTGATGTAAACCCCGGCTTCAGGGATTCCGTAATCATTCAGGATTTCCACTCCATAAATGTCCAATGCCTCCTTGTCAAGAGTCGTCTGGTAAATGAGATGGGTAGATCCATCCCTGTACTTTGCCATCCTCATTGACGACTTTCCTAAAGACAGGCAACTGCCGCGGCTGAAGCCAATCTTTTGCACACAAGGAAGTCCCTGCATTGTGGACAATATCGGCTCAGAATCTTCCGGTTCCCCTGATATGAACAGGACATCCTTGGTATTGATTCCAAGAGGAGCCTTGACAAGTCCGTTGATTTGAAGTGCAACGACCAATGAGAGGGTGAGCATCACGACGGTGATCAGATTCTGGATCATTATGAACACCCGGCTGAAAAGCATCTTCGATTTGTATCGGAAAGTTCCCTTTACCACATCAATCGGCTTGAATGCCGAAATCTGAAGTCCGGGGATGATTCCGGCAAGGAGTCCAGTCACAGCAATGAAGCAGATGCAGACGCTGATGGTTCCCGGAGTGAAATCGTTTTCAAGCATTATCCTGCCACGGAACATCGATGCCATATCATCCTGAAATGCGAATGACAGACCAAGTCCTATGAGGAAGGAAATCAACACCATAAGAATGGATTCGCCTACTAATTTGATTATCACCGCTTTGGAAGAACTGCCGAGGAGTCTTCTCGTAGCCATTTCCTTTGCCCTCATCCCTGTGTTTGCAACCGTCAGATTTATGTAGTTTGTAACTGCAAACAGCAGAATGGCAATAACTGCACTGAGCAATATGACCAACAGTCCCTTGTCGCCTTTTTCCAGACCGCTTCCGTCATTCGACTCGTCAAACATTACTTTTCTCAGCGGAGTGAAGGTGGCGGTAGTCTTGTTGACATCAACATCGAACTCCATCATCGGTATATCCCCGACGAGGGTTGACCAGATTTCATCAGCCTTGGAGTCCAGTTCCGCTCCCTTTTCCAACAGATAGAATGCCTTGAAACATCCGTGACTCGTGCTTACAAAGCATTGCGAGTTCATCTTGTAACCGAGAATCTGAGGATGTCTGTTTATTGAGGCAATGATTTTCGTATCATTCGGAAATACTGTCTTGTCAAAATCCTTGATTACTCCGCTGACGGTATATACAATCGTACTGTCGTAGGGATCCTGCGTTCCATTATTGATGAATACGTTTCTGTCGCCTATTATCCTGAGCGGCTCACCCATTGGGTCCGAGCCAGGGAAAATTGCATCGGCGAGGCTTTCGGTGATGACACATTTTTCCGGTGATGACAGTGCAATTTCCGGATCTCCTTCTACGAAATCGTACGAAAACATATTGAAGAATGTCGAGTCAACCAGAAGCATTGGATTTCCGTCCACATCCTTGAAACTCTCCTTGTCTGACCTGATGGTTCCAGCCTGGCTCACCACGCAGCAGGTGTTCTCTATTTCGGGATACATGCGGCCGATTTTCCACGACTCATCCGGCCAGGACATATAGTCTCCCGAGCGGCCCATCAGCACAATCCTGTCCTTGTTCGGCTGCGAAGAATCCGTACTGAACTGTCTCCAGGTGTAATCGCCTATCAGGATGACGAACATCAGGGCCACCGAGAGCCCAAGGATGTTTATCACCGTATAATAAGGATTCCTCCTCAAAAATCTCAGAAAACTTTTCATTTTATTCATTTTTAAGCGACTCAACAGGGTTGGAGTGGGAAATGCGCAGGCAGCCCAGGATGACGGTGGCGGCGACGATGGCGAGGATGACGATGTCGGCGATGATGAAAATCAGAGGAGAAAGGGTGATTTTCTCCGCGAAATTCTCCAGCCACACCTTCGCCGTAAAGAACGCACCCGCATCTGCAAGCACCGCCGCGACGATGCCAATTTTCATTATCTCTCCAACGAACAGTCCGAGAACATCGCGTGTAGATGCTCCGTTTATCTTCCTGACAGCCACTTCCTTGCTCCTTCTCTCCGACTCGTCGCGCACATATCCCACAAGCCCGAACAAGGCTATCAATATACATATTGCACATCCCGACAGCACCGTATTTCTCATCTTCCTCTCGTCAGAATAGGCATCCTTCATTGCATCCTTGTATGCAGTAAATACAATCTCTCTCTCAGGGAATACCTCCTTTAGGACTTCATCGGCCTGGTCCATAATCTCCCGGTTCACGACGTTCACCTTGACGAGCATATATGGCATATATCCTTCGCCCACCTTTCCGAAAAACTTTACGCTTGCCCTTTCGTCAGGATTGGTCAGGTTCCGGATGCGGTAATCCTTATATACTCCGCTGACAGTAAATGCCTGAGCGTTGTTGCTGTGTTCGGATATGTAGATCTGCTTGCCAATTGCGCCATCGCTCCAGTCCTCAAACTCAGACATCTTTTCGATAAAACTCTCGCTTATAGCCACTTCCGTCAGAGTCTGTGGGTAGCGCCCCTCGACGAACGGAATTCCCAT
>CAMCIE010000012.1 GCA_945874815.1 uncultured Bacteroidales bacterium | reverse complement strand
ATCGAGCTCATAAAATCACTTCCGGAGCATTTTAAGATGGAACACCTTGCAAACATTCTTGCCGGTGAAGCCAATGCCATCATCAAATCATACAAACACGACAAACTTGAATTCTTCGGAGCCGGAAAGGAACATTCGGTAAGGTTCTGGGATGCGGTGATACATCAGGGCATGATTCTTCATCTTCTTGACAAAGACATTGAATCATACGGACTTATAAGCGTTACTGACAAAGGAGAGGAATTCTTTGAGAAGCCATATACCCTCATGCTTACCGAAGACAGGGTGTTCGCAGAAGGAGAGGATGATGATGACGATGCCATGAATCAGGCCGGTGCCGTGCGTGGAGGAGGAGGTGGTGACGAGCAGCTTCTGGCGATGCTGAAGGACTTACGCAAGGATCTGTCACGCAAGCTCAAGCTCCAGCCTTGGGTCATTTTCTCCGACCAGTCGCTTGAGGATATGTCCATTACCTATCCTATAACCATCGATGAATTGAAGAATTGTCAGGGTGTCGGAGAAGGAAAGGCCAGGAAGTTCGGAAAAGAGTTCATGTCGCTGATTGCGAAGTATGTCGAAGAAAATGAGATTATCCGACCTGATGACTTCGTAGTCAAATCCATAGTCAACAAGTCCGCCAACAAGGTATTCATCATACAGAGCGTGGACAGGAAGCTCCCGCTTGAAGACATTGCAGATGCCAAAGGCCTTGACATGGAAGAACTTATGAACGAGATTGAGGCCATCGTCTTCTCCGGAACCAAGTTGAATCTTGACTATTACATCGACCAGAATCTCGATGAGGATGTGGTGGAGGAAATCTACGACTATTTCAAGGAGGATGCTGAGTCTGACTCTCTCGAAGCTGCCATGGAGGAGCTCGGCAGTGATTATGACGAGATGGAAGTCCGTCTTGTGCGTATCAAATTCCTCTGTGAGGTCGCCAATTGATCTTTTCCGCGAATGCGGAAATGGCATTGGCCCTACAGTTCCATCCAGCGGATGGATTTATCCCTGTTCCAATAAGACAGCTGTCTCTTGGCATAGTGCCTGGTATTACGCTGGATGAGTTCCACTGCCCTGTCCAAAGTCTTTACTGGCCCGTCTCCAGGAGTGCCGGGCTCTTGTTCAGGTACCAGACCTGCCTGATAGTCAAACAATTGAAATATTTCCTTATATCCTACAGTCTGCAGAGCTGCAAGGTTACGCCATCTCTGAAGCGAACGCACTTCCTCAACCAGACCGTCATCAATCATCTGCACGACGCGCCTGTTGATCCTGTCGTAAAGCACGTCCCTTGGCCTTGTAAGCCCGATTTTCTCGATTTCAAACTCACGTTTCCTGTTTGGAGAAGTCTTGAAAGAAGAGAACGGCCGGCCGGTGGCAAGACACACCTCAAGGGCACGGACCACCCTCTGGCCGTTTGCTATGTCGATTGTATTGTAACTTACGGGGTCCATGGCCTTCAGCTCCAGTCTGAGGGATTCCACCCCCTCCTCCTTCAGGCGACGTGTAAGTTCATCCCTAAGTTCAAGGTCAGCAGCCGGGAAATCATCCAGACCATTTACAAGGGCATCTATGTAGAATCCGGAGCCCCCCGCCATGACCAGAGTTTCGTGTCCCTGAGCGAACAGTTCCCTGATAAGTTTCAGAGCTTCAATCTCATACATGCCCGCAGTATATAGCTGGTCCACGGGATGGGACTGAATAAAATAATGCCGGACAGCAGCAAGCTGCTCCGGCGAAGGCACGGCCGTGCCGATTGACATTTCCTTGTATATCTGACGGGAATCGCACGAAATCACAGGAGAGCCGTATCCAAGAGCTGTCTCAATGCTGAAATCTGTCTTGCCGACGGCTGTAGGTCCCAGGATTATTATCAGCTTATTCGTCGTCTTCATCCTCGTCATAGATTTCTGCGGTGTCGTCATCGGTGTCATCATCATCCTCGTCATCGATATCGTCATCGTCGAAATCATCGTCTGAAATCTTTTTCTTCTTGTCGTCAGGCAGGTCCTCGAAAGCCACATAACCATTTTCAAACTCGATTGGATTCGGTCCTTTTGACTCAACCAGCAAAGGATAGATTACACCCTTGCGGGCCTGAGCCTCGCCTTCGAAATTGACAAGCACACTTTTTACATTGGTGGTATCGTAGAAATAAACGAAGGAATCCTCGCCCTTTTTATGGCACTGCTCAAGAGTAACTTCATCCATCGTACCTGCGCCCATGTCACATAATGAATAGCGGGCAGAAACAGCGCCGTCTGCATCGAATGCCTTGAAAAGTACAATCTGGTCCTGAGGAAAGTCCATATCCGAACGCATCTGCTTGTGGAATGTATAAAGAGACGAACTGCCCTTTACCTCATATACTCTTGCAAATCCCTTCAATCCGGGGAGTGAAACTCTATATTTCAGTATCATAGTGATTTTTAATTGTTAAGCCTTGTTCGTTAGACAAAATACAGGGCTCAGCGCCCTGAAGCGGTGCCAAAGGTAGCAATTTTTGCAACAAATTCTCACTTAAATTTCAATTTCATCCGAAAAAACACTACTTTTGAATCTACGTATGAACCAGCAGGAGAATCAGGACTCTTATAAAAGCATCGCCGCACAGGCGAATGGTCTATTCAAGGACAATGGAAGCAGATTCATTGCCCGGGCATATCCCGTTGAAACAGAAGAACAGGTCAAGGAAATCGTCGCATCACTTAAAAAAGAGTACTACGACGCGAGGCATCATTGCTATGCCTACAGACTTGGATACAAGGGGGACAAGTTCAGGGCAAATGATGACGGAGAGCCTTCAGGATCCTCAGGACGTCCGATTCTTGGACAGATTGACTCCAACGGACTGAGCGATATCCTCGTTGTCGTAGTACGATATTTCGGCGGTATCAAACTGGGGATTCCGGGACTTATCAGGGCATACAAGACTTCGACGGCGGATGCGATAGCAAATGCCGAAATCGTGGAAAAGATTGCCTCCAGGAATTTCCGTGTGGTGTTCGGCTACATGAGCATGAATGCGGTGATGAAGGTCATGAAGGACATGGCACTGCCGCAGAACAACCAGCGATTCGACATGGAATGCAGTCTGGATACGGTGGTAAGGCTGACTTTGGTGGAGAGCTTCATGCAGAAGATGTCGGACGTCGAAGGCTGCCGGGTGGAAGAAATACAGTAACTTTAAAATATGGCAAAGAAAAGTTTGATTTCAATAGGAGATTTCACAAAGGATGAAATCCTCCATGTACTGGAAACAGCAAAGGAGTTCGAGCAGAACAAAGTGCAGAACTTTCTGGAAGGCAAGGTAATAGCAAGCCTCTTCTTCGAGCCTTCGACCAGAACTCGTCTGAGTTTCGAGACAGCCATAAACCGTCTCGGTGCCAAGGTCATCGGTTTTTCTGACGCATCGAACACCAGCCAGAGCAAGGGCGAGACACTCAAGGACACCATCAAGATGGTTTCCAACTATGTGGACATGATTGTCATGAGACACCCGCTTGAAGGCAGTTCGAGATATGCCTCCGAGGTAGCCTCCGTTCCTGTGGTCAATGCCGGCGACGGTGCCAACCAGCATCCTTCCCAGACCCTGCTTGACCTGTACTCAATCATGCAAACCCAGGGAACACTCGACGGCCTGACAATCAACATGGTGGGAGACCTCAAATATGGAAGGACCACCCACTCCCTGCTCCAGGCAATGTCGCATTTCAAGACAAAATTCATTTTCACCTCCCCCGATGAGCTGAAAATGCCGAAAGAATACAAGACTTTCCTGGATTGCAAAGGAATCAAATATGAAGAGACCGATTCCCTTGAGGAACATCTGAACGACTGTGACATATTATATATGACAAGGGTGCAGCAGGAAAGATTCACCGACCCGATGGAATATGAGAGGGTAAAGGATGTGTACAGGCTTACGGCCTCAATGCTGGACAATGTCAAACCTGGCATGAAAATTCTGCATCCGCTTCCACGTATCACCGAAATCGACCAGGATGTGGACGACACTCCTTATGCATATTATTTCAAGCAGGCTGAGAACGGTCTTTATGTGAGGATGGCCATCATTTCTTATCTGCTCGGATACAGATAGGCCTCCCTGTAAATTTCAATTGATTCAAATGCACAATCTTATGGAAAACAATATAAATGACACAAAGCTGCTTGTCAGCGCATTGGAAAACGGTACTGTCCTGGACCATATTCCTGCCGAGGTGGTTTACAAGGCTCTCGACATTCTCAACCTCAAAGGGGTGGACAACAGGATTACCATCGGCATCAACCTCTCAAGCAAAGCACAGGGCAAGAAAGGCATCATCAAGATTGCCGACAAATTTTTCGAAGATGAGCAGCTGAACAAGCTTGCGCTCATAGCTCCGAACGCTACTGTAAATATCATAAGGGATTTCAAGGTGGTGGAAAAAAAGACACTCACCATGCCATCGGAGATTATAGGCATTGCCAAATGCATGAACCCTAAATGCATCACCAACCATCAGCCTATAAAAACAAGATTCACTACAATAGATAATGGTAACGAAATATCACTTTTATGCCATTATTGCGAAAAAATTTCAGATACAAGAGGGATTTTATAAATAATTTATTACCTTTATCGGCAAATTGGTTATAAACATTAAGAAGTCATGAAAAAAGTTCACAATTTCACTGCAGGACCTTGCATCCTGCCCCAGGAAGCGATAGACAAAACCATCGAAGCGCTGAAGGATTTCAAAGGTACAGGCCTGCCTGTAATCTCCATTTCTCACAGGACAAAGGAGTGGGAAAGCGTAATGGATGAGTGCCGATCGCTCTGGCGCGAACTCCTGAACATTCCAGATGACTATGAAATACTTTTCCTGCCCGGCGGAGCCAGCATGTGCTTCCTCTATGTGGCAATGAATTTCCTCGAGAAAAAGGCCGCATATCTTGAAACCGGAGTATGGGCCAAGAAGGCTTTGAAAGAAGCCAGGGGACTGGGAGAAGCATACGCAATCGCGTCTTCTGCAGACAAGACATTCTCCTATATTCCAAAAGGTTACGAGATTCCGGCAGACTTGGATTATTTCCATATCACTACAAATAACACCATTTATGGTACTGAAATCCGCGAGGATATCGACAGTCCGGTTCCGCTGATTGCCGATATGTCGTCGGATATCATGAGCCGTCCGGTGGATGTCAGCAAATATGCCATGATTTATGGCGGTGCCCAGAAGAACGTCGGTCCTGCCGGTGTGGCTTTCGCCATCGTCCGTCGCGACCTGCTTGGAAAGGTGAGCCATTACATCCCTACCATGCTCGACCTCCGTACCCATATCGACGGAAAATCCATGTTCAACACCCCTCCGGTCTTCGCAATCTATGTCATGAACGAGACCCTCAAGTGGCTCAAGGGAATAGGCGGAGTCGAGGCTATCAACAAGATCAATCAGGAAAAAGCCGACCTGCTTTACGGAGAGATTGACCGCAACCCGCTCTTTGTGGGAACTGCAGCCAAGGAGGACAGGTCCATCATGAATGTCTGCTTTGTTATGGCTCCGGGATATGAAGAGCTCCAGGATGAATTCATGGCCTTTGCCAAAGCAAGGGGAATGATGGGAATCAAGGGCCACAGGTCTGTCGGAGGATTCAGGGCATCCATCTACAATGCATGTCCGATCGAAAGCGTCCAGGCTCTGGTTGATTGCATGAGAGAATTTGAACAACTCAAGAAATAAGTGGAATACATATAAATATAAGGATTATGAAAGTTCTTGTAGCAACAGAAAAACCATTTGCAGCTGTTGCAGTTAACGACATACGCAAAATCATCGAAAGTGCAGGACACGAGTTTGCACTTTTGGAAAAATATACGGACAAGGCACAGCTGATTGAGGCGGTGGCGGATGCTGATGCTCTGATTGTCAGGTCCGACAAGGTGACAGCGGATGTGATTGAAGCTGCCGGAAAGCTGAAAATAGTTGTGCGTGCCGGTGCCGGTTATGACAATCTTGACCTTGACGCCTGCACTCGTAGGGGCATTGTTGCAATGAACACTCCAGGGCAGAATTCGAATGCTGTGGCTGAGCTTGCCATCGCAATGATGATATATATGTCCCGCAATTGCTTCACTCCCGGCACAGGACATGAAATTATGTGCAAGACTGTCGGTATCCAGGCTTACGGAAATGTTGGAAGGCTCGTGGCCATGAAGGCTAAGGCACTGGGTATGAACGTAATGGCTTTCGACCCATTCATTCCTGTGGAAAGAATCAAAGATGAAGGTGTAACTCCTGCCGAGTCACTTGAGCAGATGTATTCAAGCTGCGATTTCATATCTCTCCACATTCCTGCAACCCCACAGACCAAAGGTTCAATCGGATATGACCTTATTTCAAGGATGCCAAAGGGCGGATGCCTTGTAAACACAGCCCGCAAAGAGGTTATCAATGAACCTGAACTCATAAAGGTACTTGAGGAAAGGCCTGATTTGAAATACGTTACTGATGTTGCTGCCGCATGCCAGGATGAATTGAATGAGAAGTTCGGAAACAGGGTTTTCGCCACTTCAAAGAAGATGGGAGCCGAGACCCTCGAAGCCAATATCAATGCCGGACTCGCTGCAGCCCACCAGATTGTTGCTTATTTCGAAGATGGATGCACCAAATTCCAGGTGAATAAATAATTCTGTCATTTCGAGCACACTTATTCTGTCATTTCGAGCGATGGCACGAAGTGCCAGAGTCGAGAAATCTATAACAAAATGGTAAGAATCAAACCTTTCGCGGCGGTACGCCCGCCCAAACAATATGTTGAAGAAGTCGCAGCGCGCCCTTATGACGTACTGAATTCGGCTGAGGCACAGAAGGAAGCAGGCGAAAAATCCCTGCTGCACATCACCAAGCCGGAGATTGACTTCTCCCCTATCATTGATGAACATAGTCAGCAGGCATACGACAAAGCTGTCGAGAATTTCAAATCATGGCAGGAAAAAGGATGGCTTGTCCAGGACGATAAACCATACTATTATATATATGCCCAGACTATGGAAGGACGCACCCAGTACGGACTGGTTGTCTGCGCGCATACAGATGATTATGCCGAAGGAAAAATCAAGAAACATGAGCTTACCCGCAAGGACAAAGAGGATGACCGTATGATTCACGTCCGTATACAGGACGCCAATATCGAGCCTGTGTTCTTTGCTTATCCGGACAATGAAAAAGTCAATGCCATCGTTGCGCGTTATATTTCAGGGGCTCCTGAATATGATTTTGTAGCAGAGGATGGTTTCGGACATACTTTCTGGGTGATTGACAATCAGGAAGACATCGATGCCCTGACAGCCATATTTGCCGAGATTCCGGCATTCTATGTTGCTGACGGTCACCACCGTACGGCAGCGGCTGCAAGGGTCGGTGCGGAGAAGAAAGCGAATAATCCTTCACATACCGGTCAGGAAGAGTACAACTGGTTCATGACAGTGGCCTTTCCAGACAGCCAACTTAAGATTATCGACTACAACCGTGTCGTGAAAGATTTGAACGGGCTCAGTCCTGAGCAACTTCTTAAAGCTTTGGCAGAGGATTTCGAGGTTTGTGAAAAGGGTGCCGAGATATACAAGCCAGGCAAGCTGCACGAATTCTCAATGTATCTTGAAGGCAAATGGTATTCACTCTCTGCCAGGGAAGGCAGATATGATGACAACGACCCTATCGGGGTACTGGATGTAACCATCCTGTCCAGCCTTGTACTTGACAAGATATTGGGCATCAAGGATTTGCGCACTGATAAGAGAATAGATTTCGTCGGAGGAATCCGCGGCCTTGGAGAGCTCAGCCGCAGAGTTGACAGCGGTGAAATGGCTGTTGCATTTGCTCTTTACCCTGTGTCCATGAAGCAGTTGGTGGACATTGCCGACTCCGGCAACATCATGCCGCCTAAGACAACATGGTTTGAGCCGAAGCTGCGAAGCGGACTGGCTATCCACAAACTGTCATAAAGACAGAGGCTGACCAAAGTTCTTTTTGGTCAGCCTCGTTTTTTTTATCGGTTGATGTCGTTTTCGTTGGTGAGGATTTGTCCTTCAAATTCTCCGGTGAGAGTGTTCAGGAAAGCAACCATGTCAGATATCTGAGACTTAGAAAGCTTCACACCCGACTGATATATTCCCATATCGCGGACAGCCTCTTCGAGAGTTGCCCTTGTGGCATCATGGTAATATGGCCATGTAAGAGCGACATTCCTCAAGCCTGGAGTCTTGAAACGATGACGGTCGCGTTCACACTGGGTTTCCTTGAACCTTCCGTTATCCTCATTGGTGAGTTCCTTTCCCCTGTCGGCAAAGTAATCGGCCTTCACACCCATGAGCTCATAGCTCTGACCTCCGAGAATAGGACCATTGTGGCAGGTTGCACAACCAGTTGCAAGGAACAGGTCATATCCTGCTTTTTCCTGCTCGTTGATGGCTGTCTGGTCTCCTTTGAGATATTTGTCGAAACGACTGTCAGGAGTGACCAAAGTCTTCTCAAACTCAGCAATTGCATCTGTGATAGTTTCTTCTGTAATGCCCTCAGGATAGATGGCATTGAACATTTTAACCATTTCCTTGTCGGAAGCAAGTTTTGCAACAATCTCATCGAATGACTGGCATCCCATTTCAACAGGATTCAATGGCGGACCGGCAGCCTGTTTTGCAAGAGTCTCGGCACGTCCGTCCCAGAACTGAACGAAATTATAAACTGAATTGAAAACGGTAGGTGCGTTCACTCCTCCTTCAAGATCGAACACTCCGTCTGATACTGGCTCATTATCAACACCTGCAGTCTTCAGGTCATGGCATGAAGCACATGAAATGGTATTGTTGACAGAAAGTCTGGTGTCGTGGAAAAGGATGTTTCCCAAGGCAACCTTTGCAGGATCCGTACTGATGGTCTCAATCGGAACTATCTTTTCCGCAATGCCATATTTCTGCAGCCACTGGTCAGTTGTCCAGTCAACTACGATTGAGCGTTTTGCCTTAGTTATTGAACTGCCCCAGTGCACAAGGTAATATTTTGCCATAGGCATCGAGCCGTCAGAAACAACTTTCTCGATTTTTGACATTTTCACTGGAGAAATCTCACCTCCGTTCTCAAGCGCCTCTTTGACAGGACTAAAGTCGAAGATATGATAGCCCCGGGAGGCATCTTCTTTTACCACCTTGCCCATTACAGGCCATTCGGCATAGAAAGGCAGGTCGGGATTTTCACTGTGACAGCTGATACATCCTCCGTCCTCGAAAATCACAGCCACCCTTTCCGCCTGTGAAAGATCGGCAGACGGAACCTTGTTGACAGCTCTGTAAGTTACCGCCAAGACGGCTACTACAGCAAGAACTGCAACTGCAAACCATTTTATAAAACGTTTCATAAGCTAATTGTTATTTGGTTGTTTATCTTCCATATACGTGTACACTGTCCTGAGCGGACGGGAGGTAGTTCACTCCCCACCAGCACATCTGCAGACAGGCAAATGAGAATATCACAAGTATGCACAGCCATTTCAGCGAGCCTTTATGCAGCAAACGAAAATGGATGTATGCAAGATAGGAAAGCCAGGTGATGGCGGCCCATGTCTCCTTCGGATCCCATGTCCAGAAATCGCCCCATGCCTGTTTGGCCCAGACAGCCCCTGAAAGCATTCCGAAAGAAAGGAAGGCAAGACCTATATATACAAGTGTATCAATACTTTGCAATACTGTTTCATCTTTATTGACAAGTCCCCTCAAAGCAATCAGGAAGGCACATCCCAAGATGGAATATGAGAACATATAAACCGTCACATGAGGGATGAACCATCCGCTTTGCAGGGCAGGCATCAGAGTGGCGTCATGAATCTGGGGCTTGAGACAGTTGATTACGATGAAAACTGTGGATAGAACTGCTGAAAATGAGAGCACCCAGTTGTATTTCCATCTTATATAGGTAAATAATCCGGCCGCCATGGCAAAGAATGAGTACCAGAGGCGTGTTTCTCCAATCGTGCGCATCGGAGGTCTGGACAGCGATGACCACAATATCACGATAAATGCTCCGAATACAAGCATTGCCATCCCGCATAATGAAGCGGGCACTCCCACTTTCGAAGGCCTCGTCCAGGCCACAACGGCACCGACGGCATAAAGAACTACCGCCGCTATGGCAAAATATATGAAAATATCCCAAACCATAATCATTCCTCCCTATGCCCGGATAGCGTCTGAGGTCCCTGGACAAAAAGCAGCACAGCACCGGTTACCATAAGTATTATACCAATGACAGTCAGCCATTTCCAAGGCTGACGCACCACCTGCAGCACACATCCCCCCTGCGCCTGGGGCCCGCTTGCGGAGACAAGATAAATCTGCTCGGCAAATCGGGCTGCATAAGGGCTGTTGACCTTCAGGCTCACAGTCTTGCCATCCATACTGATGGTCGCCTCATACACTGAAGGCACCCCGTTTTCGTAATAATCAGTCCTGAAATCCTCCAGACAGACCTCATATCTGAGCTTGTCCATGCTTCCGTCTTCCCTATAGGCAATGTCCGAAGTCATGCCCGGAGTCAGACTCAGCCTCAGCACATCCTTGTCGGGAGAGCCGAAGAAAAGGGAAACCAGGACGGTCAGCAGTCCAAAGTGATTGAGTATGAATCTGTAGCGCAGCTTTCCTCCGGCATCACGAAGGCCCCTGAGCAGCACGAATGCAAGAACTGTCATCATGAAGAAAAGCTCGGATGTGAACCACCATGAACGGGTACATTCCACACCTGCAAAGCCTGCTACGAGGCATCCGGAGCCAAAAAGCAGGATGGAAGACAATGTTGCCAGGGGGCTCAGGAACCAGCGCACGAAGACCGACCTCCTGTAGTCCTTCCACAACCACAGGATAATTCCTCCCCATACAAGCGCAAGTATGAGATTAACGGGAAAAGCGAACAGTTCCATAAAATCAAATCATCTCGTCTCTCTCACGCATATCCTTGATGCGGAGCTGAGTGTTGGCTGTGCCTCGGTAATAATTTTCTACAATTGAATAACAGATGTCTATCGGATTGCCAGCCTTGATATGGTCGAAAAAGCCAGCCATATTGAAGGCAATGGCTGATATATGGTGGTAAGGATGAGAGTCCTGGATAAGCTCCAGTTTCAGATGGCCTCCCTCTGCACCAACCTTCCGTCCGTTTCCGTTGTCATAGACATTTTCTGTCAGGAAAACAGGCGCCGAATTGCCCGGGCCGAACGGCTGGAACTGCTTGAGTATCCTGAGGAATTTTGGAGTAATCTGGGCAAAATTAAGTTTTGCATCTATCTCCACAACCGGAGTCTGCATCTGAGGCACAATCCTTCCTGAGATGAAATTCTCTATTCTTTCGCAGAATTTCGGAAGATTTTCCTCTTTGAGAGTGAGTCCGGCGGCGTAAAGATGGCCTCCGAAGTTTTCAAGCAAATCCGAACAGCTTTCTATGGCATCATAAAGGTCGAAGC
The DNA here is from genome assembly GCA_945874815.1 of uncultured Bacteroidales bacterium. Taxonomy (GTDB): domain Bacteria; phylum Bacteroidota; class Bacteroidia; order Bacteroidales; family UBA932; genus Cryptobacteroides. Next base: position 1,934 of record CAMCIE010000012.1, on the reverse strand, counting down.
CGTGAACACTTCTTGCTGAGCCAGTTACAAGTCCTCCCTGTGACTGGGTGAAGACAATGGTCGGTTTGTAGAATGCTTCCACAAGGCGCGAAGCAACGATTCCCACCACTCCCTTGTGCCACTTAGGGTTATATACGATGGTCGCATTTCCGCCGGACAGGCATGAGCCGTTGCGTACCATGTCAAGGGCCTCCTGGGTGATGCGTCTGTCAATGTTCTTGCGTTCGTTATTATGTTCGTTGATTTCGGTGCCGATGCGGAATGCTGTCTCTGTATCCGAAGCTGTAAGCAGTTCGACGGCAATCCTGCCGGATTCCATCCTTCCTGCAGCGTTGATGCGGGGACCGATTTTGAAAACAATGTCGTCGATTGTGATGTGAGTCGGCTCAAGTCCGGAGAGCTGAATCATGGCCAGAAGGCCTTCCCGAGGGCTCCCATTGAGTTGTTTGAGGCCGAAATGGGCGAGAATGCGGTTCTCGTCGGTGACACTAACCAGGTCTGAGGCTATGCTGACAACCAGCAGGTCAAGAAGCGGAATGAGAGTTTCGAATGGGATGCCGTATCTCTGCGAATATGCCTGAACGAGCTTGAAACCTACTCCGCAGCCTGAAAGGTCGTCGAACGGATAGGTACAATCCTCTCTTTTGGGGTCGAGCACTGCCATTGCCTTTGGAAGTTCATTCTCCGGGAGATGGTGGTCGCAGATAATCATGTCTATGCCTTTGGCCTGGGCATAATCCACTTTTTCATTGGCCTTGATGCCGCAATCGAGGGTGATGATGAGGGTGAATCCGTTCTCGGCCGCCCAATCTATTCCTTTATATGATACTCCATATCCTTCGTCATAACGTTCGGGTATGTAGAAATCCACATCTGCGGTAAGGTTGCTCAGGAACGAATAGACAAGGGACACGGCTGTGGTTCCATCCACGTCATAATCTCCGTAAACAAGGATCTTTTCTCCCGAGATGACAGCTTTGCGAAGCCTTTCGACTGCCTTGTCCATGTCCTTCATCAGGAAGGGGTCATACAGATTGTCCAGATCCGGACGGAAGAAAGAACGCGCCTGCTGGAACGTCCTTACCCCCCTCTGGACAAGGAGTTCCGACAGGACCGGATCCACTCCAAGTTCAGAAGACAACTGGCTGACAGTCTCAGCATCAGCATTTTCCTTCAATATCCACTTCTTTTCTATAGCCATAGCATACAAAGATAAACTTTTTTGTTCGAATAAAGAAACATTCGGTTGATTTTATCAAATATAATATTTCAAAGGCCATCCCGGATGAATCTATGTCACCAACCCTTCCGACCACATCCACGGTATTGATTATTCCGCATTTTTTCGGTAACTTTGCAGGCTGCACAAAAGTGCGTGGAAACATATAAATATTTGACAATAACAATAATAAACATATACTATGAGCATCAACAACCTCAACGAGCAGGAGCAGTTGCGCAGAGAATCACTCGCCAAGCTCAGAGAACTCGGAATCGAGCCATATCCGGCACCACTTTACCCGATTAATACGTCAACAAGCGAAATCAAAGAGGGCTTCGATCCTGAAAAGAATAATTTCCAGGATGTGGTGATTGCAGGCCGCATCATGTCAAGAAGAATCATGGGAGCTGCATCATTCGGTGAAATCCAGGATGAGAAGGGCCGTATTCAGGTCTATATCAACCGTGACGAAATCTGTCCGGGCGAAGACAAGACCATGTACAATACAGTATGGAAAAAGCTCCTCGACATCGGCGACATCATCGGAATCAAGGGTTTTGCATTCATCACCAAAACCGGCCAACTTTCAATCCACGCAAAGGAGCTCACCCTTCTGAGCAAATCGCTGCGCGTCCTCCCTATCGTCAAGGAAAAAGACGGAGAAGTGTTCGATGCGTTCTCCGATCCGGAGCTCAAATACAGGCAAAGATAT
>CAMCIE010000011.1 GCA_945874815.1 uncultured Bacteroidales bacterium | reverse complement strand
ACTACGATGCCTCCGAGCGAGATAACTGCAATCTCAGTTGTACCGCCTCCTATATCGACGACCATGTTTCCCTTAGGTGCCTCGACATCCAGTCCGATACCGAGGGCGGATGCCATAGGCTCGAAAATCAGATATACGTCCCTTCCTCCGGCATGTTCCGAAGAGTCACGCACGGCCCTGATTTCCACCTCTGTACTTCCTGAAGGAATACCAACCACCATTTTGATGTTCGGTGAAAACAATGACCTGCGTCTGCTGTTTACCTGTTTGATGAATCCCCTGATCATCATTTCTGCGGCATTGAAGTCCGCAATGACTCCGTCTTTCATCGGACGGATTGTCTTGATGCCCGGATTCTCCCTCTCCTGCATAAGCTTGGCTTTCTGGCCGAGGGCTATAGCTTTTCCTGTGTTGTTGTCAATTGCCACGATGCTTGGCTCGTCCAGCACGATCTGGTCATTCATGAAAATGACCGTGTTCGCCGTTCCGAGGTCCATTGCTAGCTCCTGTGTCAAGAATGAAAGTCCCATGTTATACTAAATGCTCCGAATTTGTGTGTTTTTCCATATAAGGCGGTAAAATTACAAAAAAAACTGCAAATAACCTTCAAGTTTTATAAATTTGCCTGATAATATTGCATATGGCCTGTCAGAACCCTGATATAATAAAAATGTTACATGCATATTCCCTCATAGAAATGGAAAGTAATAAATTTGTAATAGTGATGGCTGCGGGAAGCGGCACCAGAATGGGAGGGTCTCTTCCCAAGCAATTCCTTGAATTGGAGGGCAAGGCCATCCTCCAGCACACAATAGAAGTTTTCAGGCAGGCCTGCCCTGACATTTCCGTCGTCGTGGTCCTGTCACCGGACTATATCGGCTATTGGAAGGACTACTGCATAAGGCATAATTTCATTTGCCCGCAGGTGCTTGTGCCGGGAGGTATCACAAGGTTCCATTCGGTACGCAATGCTCTCGACAGGATACCGGACGGAGCTCTGGTTGCAGTTCACGACGGAGTGCGGCCTCTGGTCACAAGTTCTCTTGTCAGACAGATGTTCGAGCGCGCGCAAGAGGTGCCGGCATTGATTCCCGTGGTTCCTTGTGTGGACACTCTGAAAGTATTGCGAAAGAGCAAAGATGCACAAGGCCGGGAGATTCTTCAGACAATCGAAGGAGCCCATGCCGACAGGTCCGTCCTTTACGGCGCTCAGACTCCGCAGATTTTCCATTCGGAGATTATCAAGCAAGCCTACAGGCAGCCATACGACACCGCATTCACTGATGATGCATCCGTTGTCCAGTCCTATGGCACAGCGCTTTCATATATTCAGGGCGAGAGATTGAACATAAAAATAACGACACGTGAAGATTTGATAATCGCACGTGCCGTCAAAACATCTATGTAAAGGACTCAGCCTTTGATTTCTTTCCTGCTTTTGCTGACTGAAGCCGAGAAACTGGTGCTCTGATAATCTTTCACCCATACCTGACGCTCAATTGCCTGGTCGAGGGAAATCTGAGTCTCGGTCTGCTGTACATAAGGAATCTTCTGGATTGTATTCAGGAGAATTTCCATGAGGTGGTCATGGTCGAAGCAGAACAGCTTGATCAGAAGAGCATATTTTCCGGTAACGAAATGACATTCCACAATCTCTGAAATCCTTTTCAAGGACTCGATGACTTCAGGATATTTGTTGGCTTCTGAAAGTGAGACACTTACGAATGCGCACACATTCAGACCGAGAGCCTGTGGCTTGACGAGCAGCCTTGAACCGGTGATTACTCCATTGGCTTCAAGTCTTTTGACCCTCTGATGGATCGCTGCTCCTGAAACTCCGCATTCGCGGGCTATCTCCAAAAAAGGCATCCTTGCATTCTTCACGAGAAATGAAAGGATTTTCTGGTCTATATGATCAATCTGATAAGTTGACATGGCAAACAATTAACAAAAATTTCGCTGCTAAATTAGTGATTTTTTCATCTTTTTTCAAATAATTCAACAGAAAAAATAACAAATTGAAACATTATTTGCCTTTTTTCTTTCGTCCTGTCGGTGTGGAATTAGCTATTATTTCCTTGCATGCCTCTTCTGTGAGCGCAGCTGTGTCCGTTCCTTTCGGAATCTTGTAATTGCCTCCGGCATGTTTGATATATGGACCGTAGGCTCCGTCAATTACCTGAATGTCACTATCTTTGAATTCGGCAATGATTCCTCCTGTCTTTTTGTTGAGGCTGTCCTCGACAATCCTGATACAGGTGTCAAGGTCAACTTTCAGCGGGTCGGTTCCGCGCGGGAGCGAAACATTCTTGTCGCCATATTTGATATATGGACCGAAACGGCCTTTCATGCAGATGATGTCGATTCCGTTCAGGCTTCCGACATTGCGGGGGAGTTCGAATAGCTTGAGGGCTTCTTCCAGCGTGATGCTCTCAATGAGCTGACCCGGAGCCATGCTCGCATACTGTCTGTTCTCTCCTTCACCTTTCTGGACATAAGGTCCATACTGGCCGAAGCGGGCAACGAGCATGAGTCCGTCTTTCGGATCGATGCCGATCTCCCTGCTGACATGGCTGTATTCCTTGCTGCTCAGTGTGTCCTGGACAGTTTTATGGAATGGTCCGTAAAACTCGGTAATCACATTGTTCCAGACCATTTCACCTTTGGCAATCTTGTCGAAGTCCTCTTCCACGCCGGCCGTGAATCCGTAATCCAGGATGGTAGGGAAGTTCTTGGCAAGATAGTCCGTCACAATCATTCCGATATCCTGCGGAAGGAGTCTTCCTTTCTCGGCCCCCACGGTCTCCACCTTCACGGAAGAGCTGATCACTCCGTCCCTGAGACGGAGATTGGTGACATTGTGGCGTTCTCCGGTCTTGTCGCCCTTGACCACATAACCTCTCGCCTTTGTGAGAGTTGTAATCGTGGATGCATAGGTTGAAGGACGTCCGATTTCAAGCTCTTCGAGCTTTTTGATCAGGGATGCCTCAGTGTATCTCGAAGGTGCAGCTGTGAATTTGCAGTCTGCGCTGATTCCTCTTTCGAACATAAGCTGGCCCACATGCATCTGAGGAAGGATTACCTCGTCGTCGTCCTGCTGAGGTTCGTCGCTGCTTTCAATATAGAGTTTGAGGAAACCGTCGAACAGCACTTCGGTAGCCTGTACGTCGAACAGTTCCGAGCCTTTGCTGAAGCCGACCTTGATGTCGGTGCGTAGTACCTTGGCATCAGCCATCTGGGAAGCAACGGTACGTTTCCATATCAGTTCGTAAAGCTTCTTCTCCTGAGGTGTGCCCTCGATGGATGTGTTCTGGATATATGTAGGGCGGATTGCCTCGTGAGCTTCCTGGGCACCTTTTGTCTTGGTCTTGTACTGTCTCGGATTGGAGTATTCGGGACCGAAATTGTCTGATATGAACTCCTTTGCCGAATTGATTGCAAGGGAAGACAGGTTGGTCGAGTCGGTACGCATGTAGGTGATGAGTCCGCTTTCATACAGTTTCTGGGCAATGCTCATGGTCTGGCTTACAGAAAGCCTGAGTTTCCTTGCAGCCTCCTGCTGGAGGGTTGATGTGGTGAATGGGGCGGCAGGAAACCTGTTTCCTTCCTTTTTATCAATGCTTGCCACACTGAAATCAGCCCCGATGCACCTTTCCAGAAATGCCCTCGCTGATTCCATATCCGGGAATCTTTTCCCGAGCGAAGCCTTTACCTCGGTTTTCTCCGATGTGCCGTCCGGATGGAACAAAGCCTCTACCTTATAATATGCTTCGTTCTTGAACTCCTGGATTTCCCTTTCCTTGTCCACGACAAGCCTGAGAGCGACAGACTGGACTCTTCCGGCAGAGAGCTTGGGCTGAATCTTCCTCCAAAGCACCGGTGAGAGTTCAAATCCGACAAGCCTGTCCAGCACCCTTCTTGCCTGCTGGGCATTCACCAGATTCATGTCCACCTGGCGCGGATTCTCTACGGCATGCAGGATGGCATTCTTTGTAATCTCATGGAACACAATACGTTTTGTATTCTTTTCGTTGAGTCCCAGAGTTTCTGAAAGATGCCACGCGATAGCTTCTCCCTCACGGTCTTCATCGGATGCAAGCCACACGGTAGTTGCTTCCTTTGCTGCCTTCCTGAGCTCAGCCACCACTTTCTTCTTGTCTGAAGGAATGACGTATTCTGGTTTGAAACCGTGTTCAACATCTATGCTGAGTCCGCTTTCCTGGAGATCGCGGATGTGTCCGAAACTTGATTTGACGGTGAAATCTTTTCCCAGAAATTTCTGGATTGTCCCGGCTTTTGCCGGAGACTCGACGATAACAAGATTATTCTCTTTCATGCCCATATATGTAATGTCCCTCTCAAATATTGAGTCCCTCTCATGCCGCTTTGGCGAAAGAATGTGCAAAGTAAGGAACAAACCGGGCAATTTTCCAAATTTTGTTGCTAATTTTGTGGCTTTGTATGCGAAAAACAATGAAATATGACAGATAGTGTAAAGAAAAGGATAATCAAGTGGTTCTGGATTTTGTTCACAGTGCCGGTAGTTTCCGTTTTCATCCTTATCGGCCTTGTATGGGCATTTGCCGACATCCCTTCCTTCGAGGAACTGGAGAATCCTGACAGCAAGCTTGCCACCACGGTATTGGCCGAGAACGGAGAGATATTGACAACCTTCCATATCGAGAACCGTTCCTATGTCAGTTACTCGGAACTGTCACCGCATCTTGTTCATGCGGCCGTGGCTACCGAAGACGTTCGTTTCTACAACCATTCCGGCATCGACTTCAAGAGCTTGGGAAGGGTGATTTTCAAGACATTGCTCGGAGGAGATTCAAGCCAGGGAGGCGGAAGTACCATCACTCAGCAGCTTGCAAAGACCCTTTATCCGAGGGAGGACGTGAGCAGCCGTATCCCTGGAATGTCGAAGGTGAAGATGGTGTGGGTGAAACTCAAGGAATGGATTACAGCCGTGAAACTTGAGCGCAACTATACAAAGGACGAGATCATGGACATGTATATGAATGCCATTTTCTTCGGCAGCAATGCCTATGGAATCAAGTCCGCATCCCAGACCTTTTTCAGCAAGAATCCGATAGACCTGACAGTTGAGGAAAGCGCCACATTGGTGGGCATGGTCAACAAACCGACCAGGTACAATCCTGCATTGAATCCCGACAAATCCCTGGTCCGAAGGAATTTCGTTATTTCCCAGATGGAAAAGGCCGGATACCTCACCAAGGTTGAGAGAGACTCCATCCAGCAGATACCAATCACGCTGAATTACCAGATTCAGGACCATAATGCCGGTCTGGCCCCTTATTTCAGGGATATGCTCCGCCGCACGATGAATGCAAAGGAGCCCAAGCGGTCTTCTTACGCCCAGTACGAGGACTATGTCGTGGATTCGCTCCAGTGGGCGGATGACGCTTTCTATGGATGGCTGAACAAGAACAAGAAGGCAGACGGCTCTTCCTACAACCTCGACAAGGATGGCCTGAGGATTTACACCACCATCAACTACAAGATGCAGAAATATGCCGAAGAGGCTGTAGCTGAGCATCTTGGAAAGGATCTTCAGAAGAGTTTCTGGAGGGATCTCCGCTGGAAGACCAACAAGCCATTCTCAAATGACATCCCGAGGGAAACCATCGACCAGCTCATGAAACAGGCTCGCCGCTGGAGTGACCGCTACCGTATAATGAAGAACAACGGATCATCTGATTCCGAGATCCGCAAGAGTTTCTCGGAGCCGACGCAGATGAGGGTGTTCTCATGGAACAAAAAAGGATATATCGACACCGTGATGACTCCGGACGATTCCATCCGTTATTATAAGGCCCATCTCAGGGCTGCTTTCATGGCCATCGAGCCTCATACCGGTCATGTGAAGGCTTATGTGGGAGGACCGAACTACCGTTATTTCAAATATGACAATGTCCGTCAGGGCAAACGTCAGGTAGGTTCCACCATCAAGCCTTTCCTCTATACTCTTGCCATGCAGGAGGGCATGTCCCCTTGTGACAAGGTGGTGAACGTGCCTCAGACTTTCATTGTCGGCGACAATACCTGGACTCCGAAGAGTACTGACAAGGATGAATGGATCGGCCAGACCGTTACCTTGAAATGGGGTCTTACCAAGAGTTCGAACAATATATCAGCCTACCTGATGAAGCAGTTCGGCCCTGAGGCCATGGTGGAGATGATGAGGAAGATGGGCGTTGGAAGCTACCTCGACCCGGTCAATCCTTTGTGCGTTGGTGCTGCCGACCTTAATGTTTATGAAATGGTTGCAGCCTACAACACCTTCCCTTCACGGGGAGTGTACGTGACTCCTATCTTTGTCACCAGGATTGAGGACAGCATGGGCAACGTGCTCGGTGAGTTCAACAACCACAAGAGGGAAGCCATCAGCGAATATACGGCATATCTCATGGCCAATCTGATGCAGGGCGTTGTCAACAGCGGTACCGGCGTAAGGCTGAGGGCAAAATATGGACTTACCGGTGAAATAGCGGGTAAGACAGGAACTACCAATGACCAGTCTGACGGATGGTTCATCGGTTACACACCTACTTTGACCGCAGGTGTCTGGGTCGGTGCCGAGGACAGGCAGGTTCACTTCGAGTCCCTTTCTCTGGGTGGTGGTTCAAACATGGCGCTCCCTATCTGGGGTATCTTCATGAAGAAATGCCGTGCGGATGCATCTCTGGGCATGAGTGACAGTGAGAGGTTTGTTGCTCCGCCAGGTATCAGCCTCAACCTTAACTGTGACGGAAGCGATGCGGATGCCTCTGTCAAGGCTGAAGAGGAGGATGACTACTTCTTCGAATAACCCAAAAGCCATTCCGAACGAATACCAATAAGCCATTCCGAGCGAATATCAATATGTCATTCTGAACGAATACCAATATGTCATTCCGAGCGAAGTCGAGGAATCTAAACCAATAAACAATGTCAACCCCAATAAAAACAATAGCAGTAATCTATGGCAGCGACTCCTCAGAATGGGAGGTCGCATGCCGCAGCGACGAATTCACATCATCCCGCATCGACGGCACCAAATACGATGTATATGAAATTTTCGCCCGTTTCGGCGATTGGTCCCTTGTAGCGTACAGGAAACAGAATTCGATGAGAGTCCTCATTCCAGAGGGCGAGCGCCCGCAGATTGACAAAACAGACTTTTCTGTAGTTCTGGACTCCGAGAAGGTCAAATTTGACTATGCCTACATCATGCAGCACGGAACTCCGGGAGAGAACGGCAAGATGCAGGGCTATCTTGAAATGATAGGTGTGCCTCACAGCGGATGCAATTCCTTTGTGGCAGCCATGACTTTCGACAAATATTCATGCAAAAGCTACCTCAAGGATGTGGATTTTGTGAAATGTGCAGACGACATTTTCATCCGCAAGGGTGACCCGACGGACAATCTTGCACAGTATGCAGTGGAGCGTCTGGGACTTCCTATGTTCGTGAAACCTACAGACGGAGGCAGCAGCTTCGGCGTTACCAAAGTCAAGAGTATCGAAGATTTCCAGACCGCCGTGGATTATGCCTTTTCCGAAGGCGACATGATCATGGCGGAGGCCGCGATAGTTGGCCGTGAGCTCACATGCGCGGTGTATTTCGATGGCACTCAGAACGTTGCGCTTCCGGTCATCGAGATTATTTCAGAAAATGAGTTCTTCGACTATGAAGCCAAGTACAACGGACATAGCCGTGAAGTCTGTCCGGCTGAGATAAGCGATTCTCTCCGCGATCTTATCCAGGACACTTCGAAGAAGATTTATGCCCACCTCGGATGTGCCGGTCTGGTGAGAGTGGATTATATCTGCGCTGAGGACGGCTTGTATTTCCTGGAGGTCAACACAATTCCCGGCATGACATCCGCCTCTCTGGTGCCGAAGATGGTGCGCACGGCAGGAATGGATATGACGGACTTCCTTTCTACGATAATTGAAAATTCATAATTTATGTTGCTGAGAGAGCTCATAAGACAGAGTGAAGACACGCTCAGGAGGCTTTATCCGGAAACGGAGGCCCGTCAGATGGTGTTTTTGCTCCTTGAGCATCTTATAGGCACTCAGCGTCATACGCATATTATCGACCCGGGCTTTCAGGTCAGTGACTCTGACCTTGCCCGGGTCTTGCCATGCATTGACCGACTCTCGCAGGGAGAACCCCTGCAATATGTCACGGGGCAGGCCTGGTTCTATGGCAGGCCTTTCAATGTGAATCAGAATGTTTTGATCCCACGTCCCGAGACAGAGCTGCTCTGCCGCATTGCCATTGAGCAGGCTCAGAATTGCGGAATGACAAATGATATTTCCCTCCTCGACCTGTGCACAGGCAGCGGCTGCATCGCATGGACCATGGCTCTGGAGCTGCCTGGCAGCAGGGTTTTTGCAGCCGATATTTCTGAAGGAGCTCTTGCAACGGCTGCTGCCCAGAATTTCCCTTCTGACCATGCTCCGACTTTCTTCAAAGCAGACGTGCTTTCCGGCGAACTTCCTGTGGGGCAGCAAAAGTTCGATATCATTCTCAGCAATCCTCCTTATGTCATGGAGCGCGAAAAACCGCTTATCAGAAGCAATGTACTTGACTGGGAGCCCTCGCTTGCTCTTTTTGTACCCGATGATGACCCATTGAAATTCTACAGGGCAATTGCCTCCCATGCCTCCGCCCTGCTTTCAGACGGTGGCTTCGGAATCGTGGAGATAAACGAAGCCCTCGGCCCGCAAACCGCCGGGCTATTCAAAAATGCCGGATTCAGCCACACCAGCATAATCAGGGACCTCTCCTCCAGACCACGCCACATCCTGTTCCACAGATAAATGAAGATATATATCAACTTTTAACCAATACTACAAATTATGAAACCGAAAATCATCATTTCCATTGCAGCCCTCATAAGTGGTACAATGGCCTTTGCACAGCCCCAGCTCAGCAAAGACAACATCGACGAGGTAATCAAAGCCATGACCCTCGAAGAAAAGGTGACCCTCCTGGTCGGAGGCAGCCGTGCCATCAACATCGACGGCGTCCCTTCAGGTACGACAAACCTTGTTCCCGGAGCGGCTGGTGTCACACGTGCAGTACCACGTCTGGGTATTCCTCAGACAGTCCTTGCGGACGGTCCTGCCGGTGTGCGTATCTCTCCTAAACGTGAAGGAGACCCTGCTACCTATTATGCAACTGCATTCCCTGTCGGAACTGCACTTGCGACTACCTGGAACACTGAGCTCGTTGAAGATGTAACAAAGGCAATGGGTAATGAAGTCCTGGAATTCGGTGTGGACGTGTTGCTTGCACCGGGAATGAATATCCACAGGAATGTGCTTTGCGGCCGCAACTTCGAATATTTCTCTGAAGATCCTTTCGTAACAGGAAAGATTGCAGCTGCCTATGTGAACGGTATCCAGAGCAACGGTGTCGGAACTTCCATCAAGCACTATGCAGCCAATGACCAGGAAACCAACCGTAACGAGTGCGACGCTCATGTGAGCCAGAGAGCTCTGCGCGAGATTTATCTCAAAGGCTTCGAGATTGCTGTAAAGGAGTCTGACCCATGGACAGTCATGTCATCCTACAACAAACTCAACGGCAACTACACCCAGCAGGATTACGACCTGCTTACCACCGTACTTCGCGACGAGTGGGGCTTCAAGGGCATAGTCATGACCGACTGGGGCTGCAAGGACGGCACTGTAAAATCCCTCAAGGCCGGCAATGACCTTATGGAACCGGGCAACCAGGTGGAGATGGAGCGCATGATCGCAGCTGTCAAATCCGGAGAAATTTCTCAGGAAGAGCTTGACAGGAATGTCCGCAACATGCTCAACTACATCGTGAAAACTCCACGTTTCGCAGGCTACAAATATTCAAGCAAGCCAGACACTAAGGCTCATGCACAGCTTGTACGCAAAGCCGCTACGGAAGGCATGGTCCTCCTGAAGAACAATGGTGTGCTTCCTTTGTCAACCGACAGTAAGATAGCACTTTACGGTGTTGCTTCCTATGACCTCATAGCAGGCGGTACAGGTTCCGGAAATGTGAACAAGGAATATGTACGCAATCTTTACGACGGTCTGGTAGGCGACGGTTTCAGCGTTGACCCTGCTCCTGCACAGTGGTACAGGAAATATATCGACTACACTGTAGAGGATATGGCAAACCGCAGTCTTTCTGCAAATATGTGGGGCAAACCTGTTCTTCCTGAAATGCAGGTGCACATGCCTTTCATCACAAGAATAGCAGAGGGTACTGATGTAGCAGTCCTTACAATCGGCCGCAATGCCGGTGAGGGTGGAGACCGCAAAAACGGTGAAGGCGACTTCCTTCTCAATGAGGTGGAGCGAGCTCTCATCCAGAACCTTTGCGACAAATACCATGAACTCGGCAAAAAAGTGGTAGTGGTTCTGAACATCGGCGGAGTCATCGAAACTGCTTCATGGAAACATCTTCCAGATGCCATCCTGCTTGCATGGCAGCCGGGTATGGAAGGCGGAGCTTCAATCGCCGATATTCTTTGCGGCAAGGCTAATCCTTCAGGCAAGCTCGCGACTACATTCCCTATGCAGTATTTCGACAGTCCTTCTTCACTCAACTTCCCATACAACTATGCTCCTGCTCAGACCAACCGTCGCTGGGGTCCGAGAGGTCCGGTGAAAGATGTTGACTACTCAGAATATACTGACGGTATCTGGGTTGGTTACAGGTATTTCCAGACAGCAGGTGTTGAGGTGTCATATCCATTCGGCTATGGACTGAGCTATACTGAATTTGCATACAGCAAGCCATCTGTCAAAGCTACTGCAGACGGATTCATTGCTTCTGTTACCGTTTCCAACACAGGCAAGGTGGCAGGAAAAGAGGCTGTTCAGATCTATGTGACAGCTCCTGCAGGCGGACTTGACAAACCAGCTCTCGAACTGAAAGGATTTGCCAAGACACGCGAGCTCCAGCCAGGTGAAAGCCAGACTCTTGAAATCAAGGTCAGCAATTACGGAATAGCATCTTTCAATGAGGCTTCATCTGCATGGGAGGCAGCTGCCGGCACATATAAGGTGCATTTTGCAGCAAGCGTGGCTGACATCCGTGCAACAGTTGATTACAAACTCAGGACAGCCCAGAAGTGGGAGGTGCACAATGTCCTCGCCCCTCAGGCTCCTGTCAAAGAGATTTCCGTTTCACGTAAATAATAGTCTGCATGAAACCTGCTGTGTCTGAAGGCAGAATCGCCTTCATCGATTACATCCGTGTAGTAGCCTGCTTCCTTGTGATGCTGGTCCATGCCAGTGAAAATTTCTATGGAGCAGACACTTCCGGGCTTGCCGGAAATGTATCTATGCTCGCCAATGAGAGCAACCGTTTCTGGGTTGCCTTTTATGATGGCTTTCTTGGCAGGATTTCCGTTCCTCTTTTCATGATAGTGTCGGCTTTTCTTCTGGTGCCTGTGAAAAGCGGAGTGACAATGGGTGAATTCTACAAGAAACGCTTTGCGAGAATCATCCCTCCAATGCTGGTTTTCATGGTACTCTATACTTTCCTGCCTCTGGCATGGGGAGGAATGAGCTGGGAGCAGTCCTTGAATGACCTCAAGATGATTCCGTTCAATTTCCCTTCCATGGCTGGACATCTTTGGTTCATGTATCCGCTTATCAGTCTGTATCTTATCATTCCGGTAGTGTCGCCTTGGCTTGAAAGGGCCTCTGCGAAGGAGGAACTCACCTTCCTTGGAATATTCGGCTTTTCGACACTGATACCATGGATTCACCGTTTCATATCACCTGAGATTTGGGGAGAGTGTTTCTGGAATGGTTTCACCATGCTCTGGTATTGCTCCGGTTATCTCGGATACCTGGTGATGGCACATTATATAAGGTATCATCTGAACTGGACACGCAGCAAGAAGCTTTCTGTCGGCACTGTCTGCCTGCTTGCCGGTGCAGCCTTCACGGGCTGGTCTTTCTGGGTCATGGGTACTCCTGGCCAGACTATCGAGACCCCGATGCTGGAGTGGTCATGGGAGTTCTGCACTCCTAACGTGCTTGTTGCTTCATTCGGTGCTTTCCTGCTTTTCTCATGCATCGAGTGCAAGAAGACTCCTGCTCTGATTGTCAGTCTTTCAAAGATGTCCTTCGGTATGTACCTGATGCATCTGTTCTTCCTTGGTCCAATCGCTCGACTGCTGATCGGAGGCAATGTTGCAGAGCCGCTTGTACCAGTTGCTCTGGCCATCCCATGCATAGCCATCCTCACATTCATCTGCTGCGCACTGACCACGAAGCTCCTTTCGCTCCTGCCTGGCAGCAAATGGTATGTAGGCTGCTGAGCCCCAAAATGTCAATTATATCGAAATATGCACAAAAAAAAGAGCAGCCGTTAAGGTTGCTCTTTTTGTCGGGGTACTGTGACTCGAACACAGGACCCTCTGGTCCCAAACCAGATGCGCTAGCCAACTGCGCCACACCCCGTTTCCCCGAATGGGACTGCAAATATACGCCATTTTTTCGATTCAGCAAAAAAAACTTCAAAAATTTGCACTTTCTTTTCTATATTTGGCATCCGAAACCGAGTTTCAACAGAATAGATTCAAACAAATATGATTATAGCAGAAAACCTGAGCAAGTCTTTCGGCAATCTCCAGGCACTTAAAGGAGTGAGTCTCAGTATTTCCAAAGGGGAAGTGGTCTCAGTGGTTGGTGCCTCAGGCGCCGGCAAATCTACCTTACTACAAATCCTCGGCACCTTGTCCACTCCAGACACAGGCAGCCTCATTATCGATGAGCAAGACGTTTTGCGTATGAACGCATCCAAGCTCTCGGCCTTCCGCAACCGTCGCATAGGCTTCGTCTTCCAATCCCACAGGCTCCTTCCCGAGTTTACAGCGCTGGAGAACGTAATGATTCCCTCCCTTATAGCCGGTCTTTCCAACAAAGAGTCAGCCTCAAGAGCCAAAGCACTGCTTTCTGAAGTGGGACTGTTGGAACGAATGGACCACAAACCTTCCGAGCTCTCCGGCGGTGAAGCCCAGAGAGTGGCCATAGCCCGGGCTCTGGTCAACAAACCCGCAGTACTTTTTGCCGATGAGCCCTCAGGCAATCTGGACTCTGCAACCAAGCAGGATATTCACCGCATCTTCTTTGATATGAGGGAAAAACACGGTCAGACCATAGTCATAGTCACCCACGACGAGACACTCGCCGACATGTGCGACCGCAAGCTTGTGATGAGTGACGGCCTGATAATCAATCAGTAGTGATGTCGGTTTTCCGTTTCCAGAAATTCTCGGTCTGCAACGAGAGATCTGCAATGAAGGTAAATACCGACGGGGTCCTTCTGGGCGCCCTGATGACCATCAACGGCGATTCCTGTCATCTGCTGGACATAGGCACCGGGACGGGCACCATTGCTCTTATGGCTGCGCAGCGTATGGACCAAGCCTTATCCGGGACTTCCGATGCAACCCAAAGCAGCTATATAATAGAAGGTATAGACATAGATGCCCCGTCAGCCGAGGAAGCCGCAATGAATTTCGAGTCTTCTCCCTGGAAAAGGCATCTGAGGGCGTATAATCTGTCTCTGTCCGAGTTCTCCAGCCTATGCGGAAGCACCGTCTATGACCATATTTTCACCAATCCTCCATTTTTCCTCGAAGACCTGCATTCACCCGATTCGCGCAAAGCTGCAACCCGTCACGCAGACTCTCTTCCCCTCGAAGAAATCTTGGACTTTGCGTCCCAAAGACTCAGCCCCTCTGGGCATCTCAGCCTCATTTTGCCCTTCGACAGCAAAATAATGGCAGTGAGACTTGCGGCGGAAAAGTCCCTCCATCTATTCTCCTGCGTGGATATAAGGTCCACAGAAAGGAAACAGCCCCATAGGAGCATACTGGAATTTTCGCGATGCCGTCCTGCGGGGGAGTGTCCGGAACGGCTGCTGACCATACACGAAGGAAGCGGCTATTCCGGGGAATACCTCAGGATAACTGCTCCGTATCTGTGCCTGGGTAAATAATTGGAATAACGGCAACAATTATTACCTCTATTTCAACAGTCAGCATTTATAAATATCCGATAATGGGTGAAGGCGGCTACCTCAAGCGCAAAGCCCAGACT
>CAMCIE010000010.1 GCA_945874815.1 uncultured Bacteroidales bacterium | reverse complement strand
CGTATATCATGCCGGTTGACGGAGTTCCTAAACACCTCGTCAAGACCCTGTCAAGAGCTAAGTTCGAGCAGCTTGCAGACAACCTCATCCAGAGAACAGTCGAGCCATGCCGCAAAGCCCTTTCAGATGCAGGACTCAGTGCATCGGACATTGACGAAGTTCTCCTCGTGGGCGGTTCAACCCGTATCCCTGCAATCCAGGCCATCGTTGAGAAATTCTTCGGCAAGACTCCTAACAAGAGCGTAAACCCTGACGAAGTCGTTGCAGTAGGTGCAGCAATCCAGGGCGGTGTGCTTGCAGGTGATGTGAAAGATGTGCTTCTTCTCGATGTCACTCCGCTTTCACTCGGTATCGAGACACTCGGCGGTGTAATGACCAAGCTCATCGATGCAAACACTACCATCCCTACCAAGAAGTCACAGGTATTCTCAACAGCCGCTGACAACCAGCCTGCAGTTGACGTGCATGTACTTCAGGGTGAGCGTCCTATGGCTAAGGACAACAAGCTCATCGGCAAGTTCATCCTTGACGGTATCGCACCGGCTCCAAGAGGAATTCCTCAGATCGAGGTAACCTTCGACATTGATGCCAACGGTATCCTCAACGTATCTGCAAAGGATAAGGCAACAGGCAAGGAGCAGAACATCCGTATCGAAGCTTCTTCAGGACTTTCTGAGGACGAGATTCAGAGAATGAGGGACGAGGCAAAGGCCAACGAGGCTGCCGACAAGGCTGAGAAAGAGCGCATCGACAAGATCAACAATGCTGATGCAATGTGTTTCCAGACAGAGAAGAACCTCAAGGAGTACGGCGACAAGATTCCTGCTGACAAGAAAGGCGCTATCGAGTCTGCAATGAACAACCTCAAAGAGGCTGTGAAGAACCAGAATCTCGGTGACATCGACAGATACAATTCTGAACTTGAGGCTGCATGGCATGCTGCTTCAGAGGATATGGCCAAGGCTGCTCAGGGTGGTCAGGCAGGTCCTCAGGGTCCTTTCCAGGGTGGTCCTCAGCCTGGTCCTCAGGGTCCGGACAACAATGTTGACGAACAGTAATCAACTCAATACAAAAAAGCTGACAGGAGTTCATCTTGTCAGCTTTTTTTGTATAAACGGAACAGCATTCCGTATGCGGAAATTACAAAGCGGATATAATCCCAAGGACAGTATCTGCCAATGCAGATTTGACACGGATATGCTCCCTCACGGATTTGACGAATGGGTCAGCTTCAAACACTGAACCGCGTACCTGTTCAAAGTCTCTAGCCCTCTGGTCATGGTCTCCGTCCGCACCGAAACTTGTCATAGCACTGAGAGAGAACTCTTTGCCGGCATCGGCATAAACCATATTGTCAATTCCTATTACAGAATCCTTCCAGCGACGGACAATGGCTGCAAGCTGCTCAGGTGTGACGGTTGAAAGCTCAATGCCATAATAAGACTCGATGACATGGCTCGCCCAAGTCCATTCATACTCATAATATGCTCCATGGATGGCAGCGAATCTTGCATTGAGGGCATCGACATCGGAAAGGGTTCCATTTTCGACATCGTCCAGAACATCGCTCACGGCTTTCTTTGGAGCAATCATTCCCGCAAGGTCAACCCAGTCTCCCTGACCATAGACAGACTTTGGCTCCAGATGTGCCCGCAAGCTTTCCAGGTCCTTTGATTCAGAAGACATAATCCTGGAAATCAGAGAGTTGCCAAGGAATTTATCTATAGCCATACCGTAATATTTGAGACCATTCAACAAAGACGACCTCTTAATCTTGCCGCTCTGGAAGGTGTAGGCATCCGAAGTCTCTCCGGATATGCGCTGAAGGTCTTTCAGGATATCCACAGCCTTGAGCATCTTCTGGATGGTGAAAGGACTGAGAAGGTTGTAGTTGATGCTGTCGAGTTTGTCCGGGTCCTTTCTTTTATCCCTTCCGGGCCACTTTTTGGCATCGCGGATAGTACCTACACTCTTCAGGTTTGCTCCCGGCATGATAAAGGAAGTACTCTGCTGCTCAATAAGATAGGAGAATGGCAGATCGGATGTGTCCTGATGGCTGACATGTCGTCCCATGACAAGGGAGAATGCACCCACCTTGGCAGGCCAGAGAATGTATGAATCGGAAGACGTTTTGGCTCCCCTTTCCATGATACCCTGATGGATAGGTCCCAATTTATACATGTGGTTGGACTGGTTCGATCCGGAACCGGCATTCATGAATGAGAACATACCGGCTATCAGAAGCGTTGATTTATGGTGGGTTACCGTATATGGTCCCGCGAAGATGGCACAAGCCTCACCGTTTTCACCCTGGCAGTTGCTGAAGAAGAGGGAATCCGACGCCGAATAATTATGGCCAAGGTGGCAAGCCTGTCCGATGAAGCAGCGGGAGAATGTTACTCCGTCCTCGACGCTTGATCCGCTTGAGATGATGAAATCATCGCCAATGACACCCACTCCGATATGCACAGGGGCAAACTCATTGCTGTTTATGCTGCCATTTTTAAGTCGGGATGCTCCTTCAATCTTGCACCAATCCCCGACCCTGACATTCTTGATATAGCCGGTATCGGCGATGGTAACATTCGAACCGATACATCCCATTTCAGATGAAATCTTTGATACATAATCAGTTATCATCTTGCGAAGACTTTCCACCAAAGCCGGACGGTGACGGTAGAGAGCCATGACATAAGCTGCCTGAGCCGACAGTCTGTCATATATCATCACCTCACGTCCTCCTGTTTCATTCAGTACGGCCACCTCCACACCGTTTCCGAAACTGGTGAGTCCGTCAACAAGAATGATATCCACGTTCTCGATGAAGGTGTCATGACCTATGGTATAATTGGCAATGTAATTCTTGACATTTTCAATACAGCAGTCATCTCCAACCGTAACGTTATGAAGGGTTGTGTGGAATAGGCCGGAATGCTTCTTCATCCCTCCCGGAAGGGAGAATTCCTTGTTGAATGCTCCCAGGCGAATCTTGCCGGAAAATCTTGTATGATGGACATATTCAGGGGAGAATCCATCAGTGACTTCAATTTCCGACCAGTCGGTGCAAAAGCAAAGATTAGCCTTGAGGACTTCAATTTCCCCGAGACTGAGTTTTCTGTAATTATCCATAAACAATTCAATTATTTGTTTTTTCCTTCCAAAATATTGTTAATCACACAATTCGCTTCCTCATAGGCATATCCCCTTCCGAGAACGTACCTGAGCAACTTCAGGCGGCATTGGGGATCATCTTTGAGGCTATTATATTTATTTTCAATCAGTTTCCTCAATTTCACGTCCGCCCTTCCCCTGTCTATTGATGCCATGGCACTGTCTATCAGGTCAGGATTGATTCCCCTGGCACGGAGCATATATCTGATTTTCGTCTGTCCCCATCCGGCAAGTGAGGATTTATCCCGGACAAATGCCTCGGCATATCTTGCATCGTCAACATAGCCCTCCTTCTGCAACTGGGCGACAACCTCGGCAGCAAGCCCGGTATCCCCTTCAAGCGCCTGCAAGGCCTTTTTCATCACATCTGCCGAACAATATTCCCGGCGGGAACAAAGCCTCCTGAGCCTGTCTGCCACCTTTCTCACCTGCTCCGGAGTGAGTCTTGCACCATCCTCAGAAATCATAACCTGCTCTGATATAGACTCCAGCCTTATTTGTAATATTCGACCAATGGACATCAAAACTGATAGGACCAAAAATCGAATCAAATGAATATTCTAGGGCTGCACCGAAATAGCCAAGTTTGTCGGACACATATTCCTTGAATGTATTGCTGTCACGGGCATAGTTCAAAATGCCTGTGATGTAGTGGTTTTTGGCAATCCTTACACGATAATCAGTGCGGAAAACGGTCAGGATATTGCCCGTCGCCGTAAGATTGGTTATGCCGACGAAAGGCATCTGCTGGTCAATGTATCTTGATGCCATCGATCCTCCTATGGAGTTGAAGTATGCAACCGGAATTTCCGAACCTAAGAGGAAACGGATATTGAATGATGGGATGAACGAGAATACATTCCAGAACGGAACCACCACCTTTGCATATGCATTAACAGTGTGGAAGTTGTTGAATCTGTTCGGGAAACCGGCAAAGGTCCAGGAATAGGAGACGCCTGCCGTAAACCCTTTTGTCGGGAAATATCCGTTGTCGAAAGTATCAGCCCTGGCCTTGGCATATAGGGATATGAAGTCGTTCTGAAGCTGGGCGAAGTCGTAGTCTCCGATGAACTGCGTTGCCTTGATGTTCTTGATATGTATATACTCGTTGCGGATACCGGACTCAAAGGCGAAGAGCTTCCAGTTCAGATTGGAAAGGTATAAGTTCTGGGAGCAGTTCAAGAAGCTCAGGCTCAATCTGTTGTCTCCGAGATTAAGCATGTTGAGGTCCGTCCACCGTGCTGATACGGAAGCATTTACCGTTGTAAATTTCGGAGAATCGTAGGACCAGCGGAATGTAACGTAAGGATTGGCGCTGACCTTGCCCGAAAGATCCAATGTATGTCCGTAGAGCTTGTGAGTGTTGTATCCCAGGTTCAGGAGCACCGACACGATTTCCTCGGTGTCAGCCCTAACTCCGAGTCCAAACTGATGGATGGGACCCTGACGGCAGTCTATCTGAAGCTTATAAGGTTCTTGCTTTCCAAGAAGCTTGTAGGTTACATAGTCGTATGTATTGGTGCCGTAAATCTGGGCGACCATATTGTTCAGCTCTTCATGGGAAATCTTCTGTCCGTATTTGAAATTCATTTTCTTCTTCAGCAGTTCCCTTTCCTTTGGCAGCAGGCCGGCCACCTCGACGTCCGTCACTGAAACGGAATCCTTCTGGAAATATACGGCTGACGGTTTAGGAGTCTTGACAAAACGCCTGGATGTCATTTTTGCCACTTCCCTCAGAAGAGAGTCCTGGGCTACGGCTGCATTGTATCCCCTAACGATTATCGTATCGATGTTTTCCGGAGTGAAACTCATCATATTGAATTCCTTCAGGTCCGGTTTTATCTTGACATCCGGAATCTGGACATTCTTTTCGAAAGTATCCATACCGAGCATGTCTATGCCCTGATTTATGATGTCACCGATGTTATTGATCTGAGTGAATGTCTTCCTTTGCTGGGAAAGGTCCACACCGATGATGATGTCGGCTCCCATCTCCCGGGCAAGGGCGGTAGGATAGTTGTCACGAAGTCCGCCATCGACCAGTACCATTCCGTCGATTCTGACAGGTGCGAAGATTCCCGGGATTGACATCGTGGAACGGAGGGCGTCATTGATGCACCCGCTATGCCATATCTTGGCCTTCCCGGAAACCATGTCCGCAGCTATGCAGGCAAATGGAATTGGGAATGTCGAGAAGTCTGTAGAATCCTGGTAACCTACTGTAAGTGAACTTATAAGGTTGGTTACCTGTTGTCCGTAAATGAAACCTGACGGAAGGCTTCCCAGCAAGTTGTTCACGACAAGATCATTGGATTTTTCCCTGTCTGAACCCAAATGGAGGGTTTCCTTCATCTGGGCCACGGGGTCGAATCTGTATTCATCCGCTCTTCTCATCTTGAAATAATCCTTGTCATAGAAGAACGGAATGGAAAGCATGTACTTTTCCCTGTATTTCGTGTATTTGTAGGATATATACTCTCGCGGTAGTTTGTCTGTCAGCATGGTATTCCAGTCTATGGATTTGACGAGCGCCTCCATCTGGTCAACGTCATATCCCAATGCATAAATACCGCCCACAAGGCCACCCATGCTGGTTCCAAGCACCATATCCACCGGAATCCCGAGGGATTCCACATATCTGATGACACCAATATGGGCAGCACCTTTCGCTCCGCCACCACTCAGGACAAGGGCCACGGTAGGACGCACTTCGCGGATAATATCCATCTTCTTTCGCATGTTCACGATTGCCAGGGAATCTGCAACCGGATCTATGCCACGGGCTGCCACTCCTTCGGGAAGAATGGCAAACAATGTAAGTGCAAGGAGAAAGATATGTGTCAATCTTTTCATTTTGAGCCTTTTGCTTTATGTTCTCCGGCAAGCATTCCACATGCTGCGAGAATGTCCTCACCACGGGAGGCGCGGACTGTGGTTGTTATGCCGGAATTATTCATTCTTTTCTTGAAATTTTCAATGACTATGTCCGGGGAGGTTTCATAAGGGAAATCCGGAATCTTGTGGAAACGGATAAGGTTCACGCGACATTCGAGATTTTTCAACATCCTTGCAAGGGCATCTGCATGCACCTTTGTGTCGTTGAATCCTGCAAACATCGTATATTCAAAGCTCACACGGCGCTGGCCTGTGAAATCATATTTTCTGATAAGGGCCAGCACGTCTGCAATGTTCCATGCTTTCTGGACTGGCATGATCTCAAGCCTCTCGTCCGGGAAAGGATTGTGCAGACTGACTGCAAGGTGGCATTTGGACTCATCCAAAAAACGTTTCAGATTTGGCAGAACGCCTATGGTTGAGACAGTTATCCTCTTCGGGCTCCATGCAAATCCCCAGTCTGCAGTCAGGATTTCAATTGCCCTGATTACATTTTCATAATTGTCCAACGGCTCACCCATGCCCATGAATACGGCATTGGTCAGACGGTCGGATTCATCCACGGCAATGATTTGTGAGATAATGTCGGCGGCGGAAAGGTTGCCATGAAAACCCTGCCTTCCGGTCATGCAGAAGCGGCATCCCATCTTGCAACCTGACTGCGATGACACACAAAGGGTTGCACGGTCCTGGTCGGGAATCATCACGGCCTCGATGGCACCTTCTTCAAGCGGCATGGCTGCATCGGCTCCGCAGGCGGCGTTAAGATCCTTGCTGTGGGAGCATTTCACGGGGAATAGGTATTTTTTCGTTCCGTCTGACGAAATCTGGATGTGTGAATAGTCAGTCAGGCCCACTTCATATTTCTGCATGAGGGCGGCTCTGGCCTGCTTTGACAGGTCGGTCATCTCTTCGATGGAGCGTACTTTCCTTACATACAGCCATCGGGCAATCTGCTTTGCGGTATATGACGGCAGCCCTTCCTCTGCAACGAGGGCCTTGAGTTCATCCAGATTCTTTCCTAAAAGTCGTATCATCTGCTTATGTCAATCTTCCTATAGTAACAGATGCAAAAATACACAAAAATTGTTCAGATTTATCGGCTTTTTTGATTACTTTTGCTTCGGTGCATGAAAAGGCACCGGCATTTTTACAAACTTATAAAATTTACACATTTATGGCTAAAGAAGAAGTACAGGGAAGTACCGAAGTCAATGCTGCGAAACTCAAGGCATTGCAGGCGACGATTGACAAGATTGAGAAAGACTATGGCAAAGGTACAATCATGAAGTTAGGAGATCAGCCTAAATGGGAGGTTTCGGTTATTCCGAGCGGTTCAATCGCGCTCGACGCCGCTCTCGGAATCGGAGGATACCCACGTGGAAGGGTCATCGAGATTTATGGACCGGAATCCAGCGGTAAGACCACTCTTGCCATCCATGCCATTGCCCAGGCACAGAAACAGGGAGGCATTGCGGCAATCATTGATGCAGAGCATGCATTCGACCGCACTTATGCAAAGAATCTCGGTGTAGATCTTGATACTTTGTTGATTTCACAACCGGACAACGGCGAGCAGGCACTTGAAATTGCCGATAATCTTATCCGTTCCGGAGCTATTGACATAATTGTCATCGACTCTGTGGCAGCTCTTACACCTAAGGCTGAAATCGAGGGTGAAATGGGTGACGCAAAAATGGGTCTTCAGGCAAGGCTCATGAGCCAGGCCCTCAGGAAACTTACTGCAAACATCAGCAAGACAAACACTTGCTGCATTTTCATCAACCAGCTTCGTGACAAGATTGGCGTGATGTTCGGCAACCCGGAGACTACCACCGGCGGAAATGCGCTCAAATTCTACGCTTCAGTTCGCGTGGATGTGCGCAGGACAACCCAGATCAAGGATGGTGACGAGGCCCTCGGAAACCGTACGAAGGTGAAGATTGTGAAGAACAAGATGGCTCCGCCTTTCAAGAAAGCCGAGTTCGACATCGTTTTCGGAGAGGGTATCTCTCATGTTGGCGAGGTCATAGACCTTGGAGTTGAATATGACATCATCAAGAAGAGCGGTTCATGGTTCAGCTACGGTGACAGCAAGCTTGCTCAGGGACGTGAGGCTGTGAAGCAGCTTTTGACTGACAATGTCGAGCTTTGCGAAGAAATCGAGGCCAAGATCAGGGAAGTGCTGAAAAATGTTCAGGATTAATTCCTTTCATAAATCAGGCTGGCAGTGATTCTTCCAGCCTGATTTTTTAATATAAAAGACCGATGAGTTCTTTACGTGTCTGAGGAACTTCTTCAGGAGTAAGATAAACATGTCGGATATCACCTTTTCGGCAAACTATCACGCGGACTCCGGAAGGTGCCTGGCCAAGCGGTTTTCCTATGGCGCTCGTTGTTACGACCGGAATATCTCCGTCAGCGGCAATGCTGTTATCATGCTTATGCCCGCAGAACACAGCGTCAACATCATGATTTTCAAATATTTCCAGATATTTTGACCTGTTTTCCGGGCGAATGTTGAAATATTCTTCCTCTTCCTGAGGATCGTTCAGGAAGAAAGGATGATGACCGAATACTATGGAAATTTCTCCATCCTCCTTATTGTCAAGGGCATCTTTCAGCCACTGTACCTGTGCAATTTCTTCAGGGCTTCCTTCCGTATATTTTATATAGTCTGTATTGATGCCGGTGAGCATTACATTGCCGACTTTGACATTGAATCTGTCTGTGCCAATATGATTCATATAAGGGCTCATGTCAAAATCTCCTTTAAATACAATGTCGTGATTTCCGGGAATATACAGCACTTCCGATTTTTTGTCTATCAATCCGGAGAGTCTTTTGAATTCGGTCCATTGCGCCTCGCTCCAGCAATCGTGGACAAGGTCTCCGGTGAAAACCACTACATCAGGTGAGGTGGCATTTATCGCTTCAACTGCTGCCGTCAGGGTAGCTGTTTCATATTCCATGTCTGCATTTCTTGTCTGGAATCCCATCTGTGGGTCAGAGACCTGGAAGATAACGACGGTATCGTCTGTGCCACAGGCAGTCAGTGCCAGACACATTGCTGCAAATAGAAGGATTCGTTTCATTTTCATTTTGCTACAATTTAGTTCTATTTCTTATATATTCTTAGCTGAACGCAAACTTACATATTTTTTTCCTATATTCGCGGGCTGAATATTAAGTATTTTTATAAAATGAAATTGATCAAGGAACTGCTCATCATGATTGCCGGCCTTCTGGTCGGAGCTGCCGCAGTTTATTATTTCCTTATACCAAGCAAAATCGTAATCGGAACTGTCTCCGGTCTTGCCATGGTTCTCAACGCGATGATTCCGGCTATCAAAGTGTCACACTTTGTACTGATGCTGAATGTAGTTCTCGTCATCCTTGCAGTCATAATTGTAGGAAAGGAGTTCGGGCTGAAGTCAATTATTGCTTCCATTTTCCTTGGACCTGCCATGGATTTGTGTGAGCTTATCTACCCGGTGAGCAAGCTGATTGAACAGGGACAGACCACAGTGATGGGTGATCCCTGGTTCGACCTTTGCTGTTTCGTCCTCATGCTCAGTGCTTCCCAGGCCTTTCTATTCCGTATCAATGCCTCAACCGGAGGTTTGGACATCGTGGCTATGATCATGAACAAGCTTATGCACATTGACATCGGAACCTGTGTTACTTTCGCCGGCATCGCAGTCTGTCTGACAGCCATCTTCATTCCCGGGAACACTTTCAGGATGGTTGTAATCGGCATCATAGGTACCTGGCTCAATGGTCTGGCAATCGACTATTTCATGTCCAGCCTAAATCGCAGAAAGAGGGTCTGCATCGTTTCCAAGGACTATGACAGAATCCGCAAATACATCATTGAGGAACTTGTAAGAGGATGTACCCTATATGAAATCAAAGGTGGATTTACTGAAGAGCCGGGTGTTGAGATTCAGGCCCTTCTCACCCAGCACGAATACGGAAGACTTCTCGAGTACATGGAAAAGAACCATATCCATGCCTTCATGACAGCCGGCAACTGCAGCGAAATCCACGGCCAGTGGTTCAAATCCAGCACACAGCGCCACATGAAACACCTCGAAAAACAACAAAAGGCGTAGCAGCACCATCATCACGATGAGGGAGAAACTGCTCCTGAGCGCGGTGTCCATCGACGAGAAGAAGACCTGCATACGCATTCGCTCCGCACTTGAAAAATCGCACAATCCTGTGCCTTCTGACCATCTTCGAGTGCTGACTTCAGGCACATCGAACGGTATCCTTGTCTATCTCACGAAACCGGGCAAACCACTTTTCCTATTCTGTCAGTAATAATTCCTTCACCATATCCCGACCAAACGTCAAGGATTATCCCCTCATCTGAAACTATGACAAACGCTGGAATGCCCATAGTTTCAAACCTGAGGTTCAGACCTTTTGACCCTTTTTCTTCATTGAAGTCATACCAGGGAACAGGGTTATCCTTACCTTTTGCCTTCCACGTGTCAGGTGAATCGACATTGAGACCTATCACCTCAATCAATCCTTTCATGGAATCAGCCAACTCAGCCAACTCTTTCTTCGCATAAATACATGGCTTGCACCCATAGCTGTTGAAATACAGAAGCACGCATTTGCCTTTAAACTCCGACAGGCTACGACAATACCCATGTATATCACACACATCCGTATCGTAAGGGAACATATCACCAACTTTGAGAGTACCTCCATGAGGTTGCAGAGCCCTGGTTATTTCCTTTCCTTTGGGATTAACCTTAAATCTTTCATCAACGCCGTCCCATATGCCACGCAATTCATTCAAAATCTTCTCATCCTTGAACATATTAGCTACATGAGAAGACCTGGCCATCAAATCCATCCACGGTTCTGTAATCGTCCTCCGGGACTTCAGCCATTTTATCGACACCGTGTCAATCTTTGAATTCAAGGCCTTTGATTCATTCAGGAATGCTTCCAGATCAT
Source organism: uncultured Bacteroidales bacterium (assembly GCA_945874815.1). Lineage (GTDB taxonomy): Bacteria > Bacteroidota > Bacteroidia > Bacteroidales > UBA932 > Cryptobacteroides. The sequence goes on along the minus strand of CAMCIE010000010.1, from coordinate 3,151 downwards.
TTGTCTTTCTGTACTCAAATTCCACTAGCTGCAGTTCCTTGTATATGTCAGCAACCTGATCAAAATAAGACTGATATATCTTTTGATTCCTGACTTTTGACTTGACTGTCCAATTCTTTATCAGATAATCTTTACCTGTGATTTCTACCTCAGCGCCCGGCTCGGCATAAAAGTCCAGACTCATGCTTGGAAACACTCCCACATGCGGAGTCACGACATGATACTGAACCCCTGTCTCGGCAGGAGCCGTGAACTTAAAACAACCATTCTTCAAAGTATCTGCTGAAATATGTGTAGTTGATCCATCCAGATTACTCTTAAATAACAGGATCAGATAATCATCATCTACATTTTTTATATTTCCGGTGACGGTAAAATCTGTTCCCTGCTGTCTTTGACATCCCACTGCAATCAATGCAAAAATGGCCGGAATCAACATCTTTGTGAAGGGCAAAGAACTTTTGTACAATTTCATATCCAAGCTTATTCTACTTTATTTCAACAATTTACATTCTTCAAATTTGCGACTGCTCTACTGCTCAATCAGTTCCTTAACGAACATCGCACCTTTGTCCCAGAAGAGATTCATAATCTCATCTTCTTTTTTAGTCAATTTCTTCATTTCAAATCCATTTATAAGGCAAAGTTAACTAATTTTTCTTCTTATGCAACTATTTTTATTAGTTTTATTGACTAAATGCTATAGTTTGGAGAATCATCTCATTTATACAAAGGTCCACTGATTACTCTTATGGAGTTTGAATAATTTTTCGGGAGCCAAATCCGCAAATATTTTAAATATTTAAGGAATATCTATATATTTACACTTCCATCATATTCCAAAAATCAGGGAAACTAATATGCTGGAAGAACTTTTTTAAAATAGTGTTTCAAATATGAAACCGAACATGAAAATCTTTGATATATTTTCGCCCAAGGGCGATATCAAATGATTTTCATCGTGAGAGTGAGCGATAGCGAACGGCTATCATACTCTCACAAAATTTTTATCAATGTAAAAATTTTTGATAGTATGAAAAAGATATTGATTATGAGTATTTTGTGCTCCATTCTCGGATTCCTGGGATGCAATGCCCGGAATTCCGGGTTCAAAACAGTAGATGCAAAGAAGTTTGCAGAACTCATAGCCGACACGAATGTATTTCTTCTCGATGTCAGGACGACGGAAGAATACAATGAAGGCCACATAAAAGGTGCGGTGAACATAGACGTGATGAAAGCCGATTTTGAAAAGAAAGCATGCTCCATAATTCCTGAAGGCAAGACTGTGGCTCTGTACTGCCGCAGCGGTAACAGAAGCAAGAGAGCCGCAGCCATCCTTGCCGACAAATACAAGGTCATTGAGCTGGGCTCCGGTTACATTGGATGGCTGGATTCCCGCCCTTCATCGACATCATCGACAACATCAAGGCCAGCGAGAAGTCCAAGATGAATTTCCTGGATTGAGTGGGAACTGGTTTGGGGGTTAGGTTGTAACTTTGGGAAAATGAATTTGATAAAGAGGAACTAATCAGTGAAGTGGCTGTTTCCAAAGTGGAAATAACCACTCAACACGGAGCGATTGATGATAAAACTCAAACTTATTGCGTATAGTTCATATTGATTATTTTGTTAGAAACATACTATTGAAATGTCGCTATTGATAAACATAGATAACTTGCTGAACAAGCAGCGGATAGAATCCAACAGGGTTGAGTTCAAAACTGGGTGGAATCCAGCCTCAATTTACCATAGCATCTGTGCTTTTGCGAATGATATTGACGATCTCGGTGGAGGATATGTCATAGTTGGTATCGATACCGATGAGAATGGGGTTGCCAATCGTCCGGTTGTCGGGATAGATGAGAGCCGTATTGATGGCATACTGCAAGAGATGATTGGCTACAATGCCAAGATTTACCCATATTATATGCCGAGGACTAGCGTGGAAGATGTTGATGGGAAAAAGGTGCTGGTCATTTGGTGCCCGTCCGGGGTTAATAGACCATATACGGTTCCAGAGAATGTCACGGCTAAAAGCAATACAAAGGAGTATTGTTATGTCCGGTGCGGGTCCAGCAGTATCATTGCGAAGGGAGAAGTTCTTGATGAGTTGAGGGATTTGTCCGGGCGTGTACCTTTTGATGAAAAGGGAAATCCGGAAATATCGCTGAATGATATTTCTCTTGTCCTTCTTCGTGATCATCTTGTCAAGACCGGCAGCCGCTTGGCCCAGGATGTGATGAGGAAGCCCCTTGATGAAATTTTGGAGCAGATGAATCTGTTTACCGGTCCATCGGAGAACAGGATTCTGAAGAATGTTGCCGCGATGATGTTCTGTGAGCATCCAGAAAAGTTCTTCAAGTATCTTCAGGTGGATGTCGTTGTTTTCCCTGAAGGCAAGATCAAGAGCCCGAATAACTTTAGGGAGAAGACTTTCACTGGCAGCGTTCCGCAGATTATCTCTCAGACAATGACTTTCCTCAAAACTGAAATCCTTTTTGAGACGGTGCAGAAAGTTTCTGGACAGGCAGAGGCTTTGAGATTCTGGAATTATCCATACGATGCCTTGGAGGAAGTGGTGGTCAATAGCCTTTATCATCGTGATTACAGGCAATATGAACCTGTGGAGATTACGATTGAACCTGATTGTATATGCGTGCTTAATTGCCCTGGGCCGGATAGGAGTATCAGCAAGGAGGCGTTGGAGAAGGGAGAACTTCTTAGAAGCAGGCGTTATAGGAACCGCAGACTTGGTGATTTCTTGAAGGAACTTGACCTAACTGAAGGCCGTTCCACAGGCGTACCTACTATTCAGGAGAAACTTCGTGTCAACGGTTCTCCCAGAGCTGTTTTCGAGACTGATGAGGATAGACTCGCATTTCTGGTGACAATTCCCGTACATGAAGGGTGTGAAAATCGGCTGAGTTCGGGAACAGGTTCCGAAACAGGTTCCGAAACAGGTTCCGAAACGCCTAAAAGGACTATCGATAAAATAATGAAAATCATAAAAGAACGTCCAGGGATTACTAATGCGGAACTGGCGAATATTCTAGGCATTTCCCCAAGAGCAGTTGGAAAGCATCTAAAAAAGTTGCGTGATGATAATCGAATTGTCAGGGTAGGTTCTCCGACCTATGGTGGGGGTTGG